>CALNBU010000174.1 GCA_937875615.1 uncultured Archangium sp. | reverse complement strand
GTGCCGGCGTCGAAGGGCGTACCGCTGTCCCAGGCGATGACGTGCGGCACCTCACCCAGCGTCGCCTCCAGCCGTGCGCCCGACATGCGCAGCCGCACCGGGTACCAGGTCTGCGCCGGCCACGTCGCGTCGGTGCTGATGTGTGAGGTGTACCCGGCTTGCGTCGAGCCCAGCTGCCAGCGCTCTTCTCCGGTGTGCGTGCGGTTGATGTCGTGCGCGGACGTGGTGCCCGGCTGCGCGCGGACCTGCTGGGCGAAGTTGACCGGCGTGGGGTCGAGCGCGAACCAGTAGGCCTCGATGGACACGTCGGCCTCGGCGTCGATGACCAGCGAGAGCAGGACCTGCTCGACGCCGCTGGCGTTCGGGTCGCTGCGCAGGGAGGTGTTTCCGGAGCGCTGCTGGTTGGTGTCGAGGTGCCACAGGTCGGCGCCGCCCACGGGGCTCCAGCGCGAGAGGCCCTGCTCGAAGTCTTCATGGAGGAGCCACACCTGCTGCGGGTCGCTCAGCGATGCGCCGGCGTCGGCGCGCATGTGCGCCAACGCGTAGCGGCGATCGGTGGCGTTGTCGGGCAGGTCGTCCTCCGCGCGGAACCACACCGTCAAGCCGGCGTCGGAGGCGCTCGTCACCCGGTGCAGCTGGCGCCACGGCCCGCCGTCGGGCCAGTACCAGGCCTGCAGGCTCTGCTCGGTGTCGTCGTGGTGGTGGGTCACGTTGAGCGTGTAGCCCTGGTAGCCCTTCGCCGGAGCGCGCGAGAAGGTGCTCACCTCCAGCGGCCAGCGCGCCAACGAGCCGGGCACCGCGGGGCGCTCCGCGTGCACCGTGACCAGGGCCTCGAGGGCGTCGCCGCGCACGGTCAGCGGGTAGGCGCCTTCGTCGAGCGCGCGGAGGTAGATGCGCAGCGAGCTGGCGGCCTCGAAGGTGTCGCCGGTGCAGGTGCTGGCGCTGAACGCGAGCAGCCCCGGCCCTGGGATGACGCTCACCGTGCCGGGGGAGGGCGGCGAAGGGTACCCCTCGGCGTCGAACCACTGGGCCAGCGCCGGGGTACAGCCACCCGCGAGCAGGACGCCGGCGTCGACGTGCAGCGTGCTCGGTGGGCCGGCGGTCACCTCGTAGTCGGCGGTCGCGCCCACGAAGCCCTCCGCGGTCGCGTGTACGGTCATCGGTCCGCCCTGGGGGCTCGAGAAGGAGAAGCCGCCGGTGGACACCTGCAGGGTGGGCGGGCCGGAGCAGTCCGGCGAAGAGAAGAAGGTGACGAGGGGCTCGCTGGCGCTCAGGGCCACGTCCACGGGCTCGGCGCGCACGCCGCCATCCGGGTTCAGGGCGACGACGTTTTGTGTCGCGCAGATCATGCGGCGCAAGGGGCCGGCGGGTGTGTCGAGCTTCAGCCGCGGCAGCGCGGGCGCGGTGACGGCGAGCGCGTGCTGGGCGCCGTCCAACCCCGGGGCGTCGGCGCGCAGGGTGACGTTGCCCGGAGCGGCCACCCGGAGGTGGAGCGGCGCGGGGCCCTGGGCGAGCGTGGGCGGGGCCGTGGCGCAGTCCGGGTCGCCGAAGAAGGCGACGCCCGCCCCGGTGAGCTGGAGGCCGCCGTCGAACGAGGTGGTGTTGCCGGCGGCGTCGAGCGCGCGCAGCGTCAGCGGCCCGGCGCAACGCCCGGCCTCCACCGTCGTCGGTGAGTCGTCGAAGGCGAGGCGCACCGCGACCCCCTGGCAGTCGGTGTCGTTCAGCCCGGAGACGCCGTCGCAGTCGACGTCGAGCTGCCCGCCGCCACGGACGTGAAGGACGAGACCCCCGAGGTGGGAGCCACGACCCGGGAGACCTTCCTCGGCTCCTCGAAGGACG
>CALNBU010000173.1 GCA_937875615.1 uncultured Archangium sp. | reverse complement strand
GCGCTCCAGCGGAAGGAGGGCGCCGGCCTCTCCGAAGAAGAGTTCTTCGCGCTGGTCGACAAGGACGCGCTGGGCCACGTGGGGATGGTGGAGTCGGCGGCGCTCTGCGCGGTGGGCCTGGGCATCGACTGCGACGACTTCGAAGAGGAGCTGACGCCGGTGTTCGCCGAAGAGGACATCACCGGCGGCGCCTTCACCGTGAAGAAGGGGCGGGGGGCGGGCATGCACGTGGGCGCGGACGAGCCGGGCGACGCCATCGAGCTCGACGCGGATCTCCCGGTGAAGCTGCTGTTGCCCGGCGGGGTGTCCGGCGATCGGGCCACGGCCAACCTGGTGGTCAACGCCGCGCCGCGCGTCACCGCGGCCCAGCCCGGCCTGCTCACCGTCCTGGAGTTGCCGTCTGCACGCTGAAACCTCGCTGAAGGAGCTTTGAGAGAGAGATGCTCGACAAGAACGCCGTGGGTCGCACGACGCCGCCGATGCTCAACGAGGTCGAGAAGGGTGCCATCCGCCGCTTCGCGGAGGCGCTGGGAGACTACAACCCGGCCTACTTCGACGCCGAGTACGCGCGGGCCTCAGGCTTCAATGGCATCGTCGCTCCGCCGTCGTTTCCGCTCTCGTTCACCGCTGGGGTCGACCTCCGGGAACTGCTGGGCGTCTCGGCGAAGCACCTGCTGCTGGCCGACTGGACCGTGGACTACGAGCGCCCGGTGGTGGCGGGCGACCGGCTGCTGCTGACCACCCGGGTGTTGGACGTGGGGCAGCGGCCCAGCGCCGCGGGGCGCGTCGACGTGGTGACGGTGGAGGACGAAGGGCGTGAAGAGAGCGGCAAGTTGGTGCTCCGGGTGCGCCGCACCTACGTCGTGCGCAACACGAGGGAGGTCTGATGCCGCCGCGGAAGCTGTACTTCGAGAACATCCGGGTGGGAGACGAGCTGCCGGCGCTGAGCCGCGCGCCCATCGACCGGGTGCAGCTCGCCCGCTACGCCGGCGCCACCGGTGACTTCAACCCGCTGCACGTCGACGAGCTGGCCGCGCGGGCCGCGGGGATGCCGTCGGTGGTGGCGCCCAACACCATCGGCCTGGGCTTCCTTGGCCAGCTGGTGGGCGACTGGGCGCGCGGCGCGCAGATCAAGAAGCTCGCCTGCCGCTTTTCCCGCATCCTCTGGCCCGGCGACACGCTGGTGTGCCGCGGGCGGGTGTCCGATCGCTGGGGCGAGGGTGGCCGCTACTTCGTCGAACTCGACGTGTGGGCCGAGAACCAGAAGGGAGAGCTGGCGCTGCGCGGCAACGTCATCTTGAAGATCTTCTATTCGCTCGAAGACGAGACCCGCTTCCGCACCGGCCAGCCGCCGCTCATCGTCAACGTGCCGCGCGAGTCGATCCGCACGCCGCCGCCACCGCCGCCTCCCGCTCCCGCCCGACCGGCGAAGAAGCCCGCCCCGGCGAAGGTGGTGAAGAAGCCGGCGAAACCGACGAAGAAGCCCGCCGCGCCCAGCAAGAAGGCACCGGCGAAGACCAGGAAGCGGTAGCCCGGTCGAAGTGGCAGGGAGAGAAACCAACGCAATGCGTTGAACGCCATTGACTTGGGAATCAGCAACGGGCGAAGGTCCGGCGACCCTCACCCTGAAGGAGCTGTTTCACATGTCAGTCGGCATCAATCGGTACAAAGCGGATCTGCGCGAACTCTTTTTCGTCCTGTTCGAGCAGTACGACTTCAACGCCTTCGCGGGCAAAGGGCCCTTCGAGGGGTGGGACGAGGACACCGCGAGGTCGGTGCTCAAGGAGACCTACCGCATCTCGACGGAGGTGCTGGGGCCGCTCAACAGCTCTGGTGACCGCGAGGGCTGCAAGGTGGTCGACGGGCGGGTCATCACGCCGAAGGGCTTCAAGGAGGCGTGGAAGCAGCTGTACGAGGCCGGCCTCAAGCAGATCTCCGTCGCTCCGGAGTTCGGCGGCCAGGGCGCGCCCAACGCGCTCTACGCGCTCATCGAGGAGCTGACCTCCGGCGCCAACACCGCCTTCAACATGTACCCGGGCCTGGCCTGGGGCGCGGCCGAGGTCATCGCCGAGTGCGGCACCGAGGCGCAGAAGAAGACCTACGTCGAGAAGATGTTCAACGGCACCTGGGGCGGCACCATGTGCCTCACCGAGCCGCACGCGGGCTCCGACGTGGGCGCCGCGGTGAGCCGCGCGGTGAAGCAGGCCGACGGCACCTACAAGATCTCCGGGACCAAGATCTTCATCTCCGGCGGCGACCATGATCTCGCCGAGAACATCGTGCACCTGGTGCTGGCCCGCGTCGACGGCGCGCCGGCGGGCACCAAGGGCCTCTCGCTGTTCATCGTGCCGCGCGTGCGCGACGGCAAGTCCAACGACGTGGCGGTGGCCTCCATCGAGCACAAGATGGGCATCAACGGCTCGGCCACCTGCGTGCTGAACTTCGGCGAGAACGACGCCTGCTTCGGCGAGCTGGTGGGCATGGTCGAGAACCAGGGCATGCCGCAGATGTTCCGCATGATGAACGGCGCGCGCATCGCGGTGGGCATCCAGGGCATGGCGGTGGCGAGCAGCGCGTACCTCAACGCGCTGGAGTACGCGAAGGACCGCAAGCAGGGCGCGCACTACAAGCAGTTCAAGGATCCCAAGGCGCCGCGCGTGGCGATCATCGAGCACCCCGACGTGCGCCGCATGCTGTTGGAGATGAAGGCCATCACCGAGGGCATCCGCTCGCTGGTGGTGAAGCTGGCCGCGCACCGCGATCAGTTCGCCCTCTACTCCGGCAAGGACGACGACAAGGCCGCCTACCACCAGGGGCAGGTCGACCTGCTCACGCCGCTGGTGAAGGCCTATTCGTCCGAAGAGTCCTTCCGCCTGTGCGCGCTCGCGCAGCAGGTCTACGGCGGCGCCGGCTTCCTCAAGGACTGGCCGGTGGAGCAGTACACGCGCGACGCGAAGATCTTCAGCATCTACGAGGGCACCACCCACATCCAGTCGATGGACCTGGTGGGCCGCAAGCTGGGCCAGAACGGCGGCGCCAACTTCCAGGCCTTCATGGGAGATCTCAACACCTTCGTCGAGGCCAACCGCGGCAGCGCCACCTTCGGTCGTGAGCTGGAGCTGCTCTCCGGCGCCTCGGAGGCGTTGGTGGGCTGGGCCATGGGCATGATGGGCTGGGCGCAGGGCGGCAAGCTGGAGCTGGTGCCGCTGGTGGCCAACCGCTTCCTGATGGCCATGTCGGAGCTGGCGGTGGGCTACCTGCTGCTGGACGCCGGGGTGAAGGCCGAGGCGAAGCTGAAGGCGCTGCCCGAGGGCCACGTCGACCGCGCCTTCTACGAGGGCAAGAAGTTCTCGGCGCTCTGGTACGCGCGCAACATGCTGCCGCAGGTGAAGCACCACGCCGAGGTGGCGCTGCTCGAAGATCTCACCCCGGTGGAGATCTCCGACGCCGCCTTCGCTAACTTCTGAAGGCGTGACCTTCGACCAGTTCGTCTTCTGGGCGCCCCGCATCGTCATCGCGTGCGGGGCGCTGACGTTTCCCATCCTCTTCTTCATCACCGCCGGCTACGGCCGCCACGCGCGCAGCGGGCAGGTGCCGGCGAAGCTGGGGTGGGTGGTGATGGAGTCTCCGTCGGTCTTCTTCTTCGCCTGGGCGTGGATCACCAACCCGGGCTTCGGCCGGCCGCTGGTGACGCTGCTGGGGGTGCTGTGGCTCGCGCACTACGTGCAGCGCACCTTCGTGTTTCCCTCGCTGATGCGCGGGCCGGGCAGGCCCATGGTCTGGTACGTGCCGCTGTTGGCGCTCCTCTTCAACCTGCTCAACTCGGCGCCCAACGGCGCGGCGCTGACCGAGCGGCCCCTCGACGCGTGGGTGGTGCTGGGCGTGGCGCTGTTCGTCGTGGGCTACGCCATCAACCTCCACAGCGACCACGTGCTGCGCACGCTGCGCGGGCCGGGCGAGAGCGGCTACCGGATTCCCCACGGCGGGCTGTACCGCTGGCTGAGCTCGCCCAACTACTTCGGCGAGCTGCTGGAGTGGACCGGCTTCGCGGTGGCCGCCCAGACGCTGCCGGCGTGGGCCTTCGTGTTCTTCACCGCCGCCAACCTCGTGCCGCGGGCGTGGAGCAACCACAGGTGGTACCGCGAAAAGTTTGCCGACTACCCGCCTGCGCGGCGGGCCTTCGTGCCGTACGTGTGGTGAGTCGCGCGCTCACCCGCTATGAGCCCGGGCCGTGAACTCGACTCTCGGCTACGGGTTGGTGCTGCTGGGCCTGGGCTTCGCGGCGTTCGCCGCCATCACGGGGCTGGTCACCGGCCTGACACGCCGGGAGAGCGCGCTGCCCTGGGTCCGCGGCGCGGTGTACGGCTACGCGGCGTCGATGCTCGCCAGCAACCTGGTGATGGTGGCGGCGCTGCTCCAGCACGACTTCTCGGTGAAGTACGTGGCGCAGGTGGGCAGCCGGGCCACGCCCACCATCTTCACCATCGTCTCGCTGTGGAGCGCGCTGGAGGGCTCCATTCTCTTCTGGGGCGCGGTGATGGGCGGCTACCTCTTCGCCTTCGCCTTCATCTACCGCAAGCAGCACGGGCGCTACATGCAGCTCTCGCTGGGGGTGATGGCGGCGGTGGCCACCTTCTTCGCCTTCCTCATCGCCGGCCCGGCCAACCCGTGGGTGCATCTCCCCAACCCGCCGCTCGATGGCCCGGGGCCGAACCCGCTGCTGCAGAACCACGTGTTGATGATCATCCACCCGCCCATGCTGTACCTGGGCTACGTGGGCATGACGATCCCCTTCGGCATCGCCGCCGGCGCGCTGCTGCGCGGCGAGCTGGGTGACGCCTGGCTGGTGCCGCTGCGCAAGTGGACGCTGGTCCCGTGGATCTTCCTCTCCATCGGGATCATCCTCGGCAGCTGGTGGGCCTACGCGGTGCTCGGCTGGGGCGGCTACTGGGCGTGGGACCCGGTGGAGAACGCGTCGTTCATGCCCTGGCTCACGGCCACCGCCTTCATGCACTCCACCATGGTGCTCGAGAAGAAGAAGGCGCTGAAGCTGTGGACCATCGCCCTGGCGCTCTCGAGCTTCGTGTTGACCATCGTGGGCACCTTCATGACCCGCTCCGGGGTCTTCAACTCGGTGCACAGCTTCACCCAGTCGGACATCGGCCCCACCTTCCTGGTGTTCATCGCGGTGCTGCTGGTGTTCTGCGTGCTGTTGCTGGCCGCCCGCGGCCCGATGCTGGTGGCGGAGTCGAGCCTGGGGGGCATCGTCTCGCGCGAGGGCAGCATCCTGCTCAACAACCTCGTCTTCGCCTGCATCACCATGGTGGTGCTGCTGGGCACGCTCTTCCCGCTCATCAGCGAGGGGCTCTTCAACGAGAAGCTCACCGTGGGCGAGCCCTACTTCAACCAGATGGCCCTGCCCTTCATGGTGGCCATGCTGTTCCTGATGGGCGTGGGGCCGATGCTCCCGTGGGGCGCGGCCGACGCGAAGACGCTGCGAGACACCGCGCTGCTGCCCGGCGCGGTGGGCGTGGTGGTGGTGCTGGTGTGCCTCGCCCTCGGCTACCGCGGGGCGATGCCGCTGGCCACCTTCGGTCTGGCGGGCTTCGTCACGGTGGTGACGCTGCGCGAGCTGCTGCTCCCCGCGCGGCAGCGGGTGGAGGCGCAGAAGGAGAGCTGGGGCACCGCGCTCTTCGTCAGCGCCTCGCGCGCGCGGCGCCGCTTCGGCGGCTACGTGGTGCACCTGGGCATCGTGGTCATCGCCGTCGCGGTGGCGGCGTCGAGCGCCTACAAGACGCACGCCACCGGCACGCTCAAGCCCGGCGAGACCATGCCAGTGGGGAACTACCAGGTGCGCTTCGACGGGCTCGATCGCGGCCGCGAGCCGCACCGCGAGTGGGTGGGCGCGAAGATCACCCTGCTCACCGAAGACGGGCGGGAGCACGCCGCCGAGGGGCCGCGCTTCAACTACTACGAGCGGTCGACGGACCCCATCGGCTCGCCCTCGGTGACGGGGCGCTTCGTGCGCGACGTCTACGTGTCGCTGCTCGCGTACGATCAGGCGACGGGCACGGCCAGCTTCAACATGTGGCTGTTCCCGCTGGTGGGCGCCATCTGGTACTGGGGCATCTTCCTGCTGGCGCTGGGCACGCTCATCGCGCTGTTCCCCGATCAACGGAAGCGGGCGGCGTCATGAAGCGCGGACTGGCGCTGCTGGCCGCCCTGGGGGTGGTGGGGGGCCTGGTGTTCATCCTCGCCCGGGCCTTCGGGAAGGATCCCCACGAGGTGCCCTTCAAGCTCAAGGGCAAGCCGGCGCCGGACTTCAGCATCAAGCGCCTCGACGCCGACGAGGTGGTCAGCCTCAGCAGCTTCAAGGGCCGCCCGGTGGTGCTCAACTTCTGGGCCACCTGGTGCGGGCCGTGCAAGTACGAGCACCCGGTGCTGGACTGGGCCGCGGGCGAGTTCGGAGACCAGGCGGTGTTCCTCGGCATCGTCTTCGAAGACACCGAGGCGAACACCCGGGCGTTCCTCAAGCAGAACGGCTGGAACTTCCCGCAGCTCTTCGACCCGAAGTCGACGGTGGCGGTGGACTACGGCGTGTCGGGCGTCCCGGAGACGTACTTCATCAACCGCGACGGCATCATCGTGAAGAAGTACCCGGCTCCGTTCACCGACCCACGGGTGTTCGCCGCCGAGGTGAAGGAGATCCTCCAGTGACGCTGGCGTTGGTGTTGTCGATGGTGCTCTCGCAGGGCTACGCGCCGCCGAGGCAGGGGCAGGATCCGCTCGACGTCGAGCGCGAGGCGCGGGTACAGCGGGTCGGGAAGCTGCTGCGCTGCGCGGTGTGCCAGGGGGTCTCCATCGCCGACTCTCCGGCCTCGATGGCCCGCGCGCAGCTCGACAAGGTCAGAGAGCTGGTGGCGGCGGGGAAGAGCGACGACGAGATCTACGAGTACTTCGTCGAGCGCTACGGCGAGTGGGCGTTGATGGAGCCGCGCAAGGCGGGCGTGGCGCTCACGGTGTGGGTGGCGCCGCTGTTGGCGCTGGTCATCGGGTTGTTCCTGGTCTTCGGGACGCTGCGCCGTCCGGGGACGCCGGCGTCACCGGCACCGCCCGTCGACTCGGTGAGCGACGACTTCCTCGACCAGGTGCGGAAGGACCTCGAGAAATGAACCAGACCAACTGGGTGCCGGGGCTGGCGGTGCTGGGCGTGGGCGTGGTGGTGGCGCTGGCGTACCTGCTCTTCAACCGCCGCCTCAAGGCCGAGGCGCCCGCGCCGGAGACGCTCGACGACTACGAGGCGCGCTACCAGTCGCTGCTGGGACAGCTGCGGCAGCACATCGCCAACCAACACCTGCTGCCGGCGGCGGAGTTCGACGTCGAGAAGCAGCGGTTGGAGCAGGCGGCGGCCGACATCCTCCGGGAGAAGTCCGGGCGGGCCGGCGCGGATCAGCGCCGACAGGCGCGCGCCGACAGGCTGGCCGCGGCGCCGCCCACCTTCTGGTCGAAGCACCCGGCGTTGATGGGTGCCCTGGTGGGTGGCGGCGTGGTGTCGTTCTTCGTGGTGCTGGGCTGGCAGCTGACGCAGGCCTCGACCCCGGCGACGCCAGAGATGGTGCCGCAGCAGCAGGCGCCGATGCGGCCCCAGTCCGACGCGAAGCTGGAGGCCCTGGCGGCGCGGGTGCAGAGCGCTCCCGACGACATCGAGGCCTTGAGCGACCTCTGCGTGCTGCTCATCCGCCGGCAGGCCTTCCGCGAGGCGCGGCCGCTGGCGCAGCGCGCGATGTTGCTCGACCCATTCCACCCGAAGGCGCGGGTGGGCGTGGCGGTGGTGCGCGCGCTGGAAGGCGAGCTCCGCGGCGCCATCGATGATCTCGAGCACCTCAGCGCCCGCTACCCCGAGGCCTACGACGCCTTCATGTTCGCCGGCATGCTCTCGCTGGAAGACAACGACCAGCAGCGGGCGCTGCGCAACCTCTCGGCCTACGTCGACCTCGCGCCACCCTCGGAGCAGCCGCCGATGATGCGCGTGGCGGTGCAGCAGCTCCGCGAGCAGCTCGAGAACCCGCAGCCGCCGTGAGCGTGGCGTGGCTGCTCGAGCTCCACGCGCTCAACGAGGCCGGCCGCTTCGACGAGGTGGTGGCGCGCGCGGAGGCGATGGTGGCGGCGCGTCCGCGCGACTGGGCGCTGCGGCTGCAGGCGGGGCGGGCGCTGCTGGGGCTCGGTGAGCTGCGCGAGGCCCGGCTGCACCTCGACGCGGCGGTGAAGCACTCGAAGGGGCTGGCGGCGTGGCCGTGGTTCTACCTCGCGGCGCTCCACGCGCGGGCCGGTGAGCGCGAGGCGCTGGAGGCGGCGCTGGGCCGGGCGCGCGCCCTCGACGCCCGGGTGGAGGTGGCGGTGCAGTCGTCGCCGTGGTTCGCCGGCTGGCTGCGCGGGGCTACAGGGGCAGCAGCACCCCCGGGTTCAGCGTCGCCGCAGGGTCGACCCCCCGCTTCACCTCCCGCAGCCCCGAGGCGAAGAGCGCCGGCCGCTC
>CALNBU010000172.1 GCA_937875615.1 uncultured Archangium sp. | reverse complement strand
GCTGGCCGAGGGCGCGCCGCTGTGGGGGGCGGCGCTGTTGGTCGCGGGCAGCGCCGCGGTGCTGGCTCTCGCCGTGCGCTGGGAGCGACACGAGCGCCGGCAACGCCGCTTCGTGGCCAACTTCGGCACCGCCAGCCTCCGCCTCGACTTCACCACGCCCATCGCCGGGCTGGCGCGCACGCTGGTGGTGTCCTTCGACGCGGTGACGGCGGTGACGTTGCTGGAGGAGGGCGTGCTGACGGTCGACTTCGTCTACCGCGGCCTCGCGTTGAGGGAGGCGCTGGTGGCCTTCATTCCCGCGGCGCAGCACGATGAGGCGGTGCGGCTCCACCGCGTGCTGCAGGGCGCCTTCGGGCTGGGGAGCGCCCCGGCCGACAGCCCGGCCTACGAGTCGTCGTTCGAGGCGCCGACGACGTAGGCCCAGGCCGCGGCGCGGTCCTCAAAGAGCTGCGCGCCGTCGAGGCCCGCGGCGCGGAGGATGCGGCGGCTCTGCAGGCGCCCCAGCTCGGAGGCCGAGAGCACCCGCGCGACGCGGCCCAGCCGTCTGGGGCGGGACCAGGCGATGAGGTCGCTGATGCGCGGCGGGAGGTCGGGCGCCATCGCCGCCACCACCTTCGATTGATCGACGAGGCAGTGCCAGGTCCCCAGCTGCTCGAACTGAAGGATCGCCGCCCTGCACTCGGCGTCGTACCGCTCGTACGCGCGCAGCGTGGGCCGCGCGGGGTACATCACCTCCAGCACCCGCTCTGTCTGGTGTGCCGTGATGACGAACGGCTCTTCCTGCACGGGAAACCCTCCTGTCAGGGGTTCGCTACGTACACCTCTGCGCCGCCCGCCCTGAACTCGCCCGCCTTCTCCTTCATACCATCGGCGATGGCGCGCACGTCTCCTGTAATCTTCATGGAGCAGAAGTGCGGCCCGCACATCGAGCAGAAGTGCGCCGTCTTGGCCCCGTCGGCAGGGAGCGTCTCGTCGTGGAACTCCTTGGCCTTCTCCGGGTCGAGGCCCAGGGCGAACTGGTCCATCCAGCGGAACTCGAAGCGGGCCTTGGACAGGGCGTTGTCTCGCTGCTGCGCCCCGGGGTGCCCCTTGGCGAGGTCCGCGGCGTGGGCGGCGATGCGGTAGGTCACCACGCCCTCGCGCACGTCGTCGCGGTCGGGCAGGCCGAGGTGCTCCTTGGGCGTCACGTAGCAGAGC
>CALNBU010000171.1 GCA_937875615.1 uncultured Archangium sp. | reverse complement strand
GGGCGTACGCGCCGGCGGCGAAGCGGCGGTGCGCGCGCTGGCCGCGCAGGTGCACGCCGAGCTTGCGCGGGTGATGCCCTTCACCCGCGCGCACGTCACCCTGGAGTCGACGCCCTGGCTCGACGCCCCGCGCGTGGTGGCCGGAGCGGGTGAGCCGGCGCCCCTGTTCGAAGGTGGCGCGGACGCGTGGCTGGGCGTCTCCGGCCACCTCACCCGCTCGCCGTGGAAGCGGGTGTTGCTGGCCAACCGGCAGGTGCTGCCCGGCCTGGGCTTCGAGGGCGAGGTGCTGGCCGCGCACCGGGCGGTGATCCACGCCGAGGTGCTGCTCAAGAAGAACGACCCGCTCAAGGGGAGAAAGAGCGCATGAGCACCGTCAACGTCATGGCCCGGGAGATCGCGGCCAAGATCGTCTGGTACGGCCCCGGCCTCTCGGGGAAGACCACCTCGCTCAAGCGCATCTACGAGTCGGTCAAGCCCTCGCTGCGCGGCGAGCTGATGACGCTGCCCACCGAGGCCGACCGCACCCTCTTCTTCGACTTTCTCCCGGTGCGGGTCGAGAAGGTGGGCGACTACGCGCTGCGGCTGGCGCTCTACACGGTGCCGGGGCAGGTCTTCTACAACGCCACCCGGAAGCTGGTGCTGCAGGGCGCCGACGGCGTGGTCTTCGTGGCCGACTCCAACCCGGGCATGGAAGACGCCAACCGGGAGTCGCTGCAGAACCTCGAGGAGAACCTCGCCGAGCAGGGCATCTCCATCGACCGCTTCCCGCTGGTGCTCCAGTACAACAAGCGGGATCTCACCAACGCGGTGCCGCTCGAGGCGCTGCGCGCGCAGCTCAACCGGCGCGGCGCGCCCGACTTCGGCAGCGTGGCCACCAGCGGCGAGGGCGTGCTGGACGTGATGAAGGCGATGATTCGCCTCGTCATCCGCGAGCTGCGGGCGAGGAAGATCGTCCCCTCTGCGCCCCGCCCCCGCACCGCCACCCCCAGCCTCTCGGGCGATGCCGGCGCCTCGCTGGCCGCGCAGGTCGAGGAGCACATCTCGACGCGCCCGGCGCCCGCCACGCCACCCCGGTTGGGCGCGGTCGCGACGCTGGCGCCCCAGGCGTTGCTCGACTCCACGCGGGTGGCCGAGACCACCTTCGACGCCGGCGACTACGATGGCTGCGTGCGCGCCTGCATCGAGACCGTGCAGCGGGGGCTCTCCTTCGCCGGCGAGGCGTCGCTCGCGCACCAGGCCTTCCTGCTCGGGGTCAACGGCCGCGACGTGCTCGACCTCTACACCCGCAACGCCGGCGGGAACGCCCGCATCGACGACGCGGCCTTCTCGCTCTTCGTGTTGGCGCAGGTGCTGCTGAGGCTCTCGCAGGCGGGGCTCCCCGCCCCCGAGCAATGAGCGCTCACAGGCCGTTGGCCACGTACACGCCGGCGCGCTGCTTCTCTTTCACCAGGTAGGCCACGCCCCCGGTGGAGAGCAGCAGGGCCGGCCACTCCACGTATTGGTCGATGAGCTTGCGCTCGCCGCCATCGAAGGGCTGCAGCGCGATGTCGTAGGTGAGATCCGTCAGGTGGGCGCTCGCCACCAGCGCGCGCTTGCCATCGGCGCTCAGGCGAAAGCCATAGGTCGCCTCCGCTTCCTTCTTCGGCTTGTCCTCGGGCGCCATGGTGGCGGAGATGGAGTTGAGCTCACAGGAGCGGTGCTCCCGCGTGCAGTCGCTGCGGAAGAACAGCGTCTCCCCCGTCGGCGCGAACTGGTACTCGTACAGCCAGTCGCGCAGCGCGATGGGCTCGGTCGCGCCCACCGGGTAGAGCAGCAGGCGCCGGGTGAACTCCGGGCGCTCGATGCGCGCGGTGAAGGCGAGCGCGGAGCCGCCGGGCGCGAAGGTGAAGTTGGGCGACTGCCGCGCCAGCAGCTTCGGCGCGCCGTCGGGCAGCTCCAGCACGTAGAGATCTCCCACCCGCTCCAGATCGCCGGGGTCCCGGCCCATGCGCGCGAGCTCCTGGTAGTTGTCGCGGTAGACGAAGCGGCGGCCGTCGTCGGAGAAGTCGAAGTTGTTCACCGTGCGGCCCAGCTCCCGGGCGCCGCTGCCGTCGAGCGCGGCCAGCGTCAGCACCCCGCGGTCGGCGGTGCCGCTGGCGCTGTCCCGCCAGGCGATGAACTTCCCGTCGCGGGAGATGCGGTAGCGGGTGGCGTCGTCGCTGAGCTTCACGCTCTTGAGCGTGGCCACGTCGAAGACGTGCAGCTGCAGGGTGGGCGAGGACGGCGCGGCGCGCGCGCTCGTCACCACGTGCCGGCCGGTGCGCAGCACGGTGTAGTCGGTCACCTGGTCGATGAGCCGCCGAGGCTCGGGCTTCGCCGCGGAGAGGTCGAGCTGGTACAGGCCACCCGCCGCCGCGAACTTCCGCCGGAAGTAGAGGTACCGGCCGTCGGAGGAGAACTCCGCGTTCGACACGTCTCCGGCCAGCTCGGGGAAGGGCCCGTCGGGCAGGCGCCCCGCGCGCAACACGCCGCGCTCCACGAAGGCCACCTGTGCGCCGTCGTCGCTGGGCACGAAGTACGACGCCCGCACCGAGAGCCGCACCCGCTCCGCGTCGGGGTCCTTCGCGTCCTGCACGTAGAGCTCCCCCGTCGCCTGCTGTGGATCGTACGCGGCCGAGAAGAGCACCCAGCGGGAGTCGGCGGTGATGAGCGAGCCGCCGGGCATGTTGATGACCCCGTTGCCCAGCTTGCGGCTCTTGCCCCCGTTCGTCGACACCTGCCACAGCGCGCCCTGCTTCATCGGCGGCGGCACCCCGGCGATGGTGGGCTTGATGGCGTCGACCAGCACGGTGACGAAGGTGCCATCGGGCGCGGCCCGGAGGTCCTGCGCGTCACCCTCCAGAACCCGCTGCCCCAGCGAGGGGAGCCGCTTGGCGACGCGCTCCGCCTCCACCCGCTTGATGACGCTGGTGGGCTCTCCGTTGGCGTTCTTCTTTTCCTTGCAGCCGGCCAACGCCAGCAGCCCCGCGACGATCACACCGCTTCGATTCATGAAAGACCTCATGCCACCTCCCGAGGAGGGGAGCTGGCCTGCATGGGAGACACCTCGTGCGGCGCGGTCGGCGCCCACACGTCGAAGTCGCGCACCGCGCGCGCCGAGTACGCGCTGCGCCGCGCCGCCTTCTTCATCCGCCCCTCCACCGGGGGGAAGAGCGCGAAGACGATGTTGGTTGGCTGATACCGGTAGTCGTCGGGGTGCGCCTCGCCGGTGATGTGCCGGTAGAGCGCGCCGAGCGCGGTGGTGGCGGGCGGGGGCGCGAAGTCGCTGTCGGTCACCCGCGCGTGCACCGCCAGCGCGGCGAGGTAGCCGCAGGCGGTGGACTCCACGTAGCCCTCCACGCCGGTGATCTGCCCGGCGAAGAACAGCCGCGAGGCGTTCTTGAGCGAGAAGTCGCGGGCCAACAGCCGCGGACCATCGAGGAAGGTGTTCCGGTGGATCTGCCCCATGCGCACCCACTCCGCGTTCTCCAGGCCAGGCAGCATCGAGAAGATGCGCTTCTGCTCGGGCCAGGTGAGCCTCGTCTGGAAGCCCACCAGGTTCCACGCGGTGCCCGCGCGATCCTCCATGCGCAGCTGCACCACCGCGTGCGGCCAGCGCCCGGTGCGCGGGTCCGTCAACCCCACCGGCTTCATGGGCCCGAAGGCCAACACGTCGTCGCCGCGCTCCGCCATCACTTCGATGGGGAGACAGCCTTCGAAGTACTTCGGTTCTTCGAAGTCGTGCGGCACCACCTTCGTCCCTGCCCGCACGGCCTGGACGAAGGCCCGGTACTGCGCCTCGTCGAGCGGGAGGTTGAGGTAGTCGTCGCCGCTGCCCTTGCCGTAGCGCGAGGCCCGGAACGCGATGTTCAGGTCGATGGAGTCGGCGGCCACGATGGGCGCGATGGCGTCGTAGAAATACAGCTTCTCGCCCACGTGCGGCGCCAGCGCGTCGGTGAGCGCCTGGCTGGTCAGCGGACCGGTCGCGAAGACCACCAGCCCGTCGGGGACCTCGCTCACCTCACCTGGCTGCACCGTCAGCCCGGGCTGCGCCTTCAGGCGTCGCTCGATCTCCGCCGAGAAGCCCGCGCGCTCCACCGCCAGCGCGTCGCCGGCGGGCACCCGGTGGAGATCTGCCGCGCCGAGGATGAGCGAGCCCACCCGGCGCAGCTCCGCGTGCAGGAGCCCCACCGCGCTCTCCGGGTTGTCGCTGCGCAGCGAGTTGCTGCACACCAGCTCCGCGAAGCCCTCGCTGACGTGCGCGGGCGAGCGCTTCTCCGGCTTCTGCTCCCGCAACAGCACCCGGTGCCCGAGGCGCGCGAGCTGGAAGGCGCACTCGGAGCCGGCCAGGCCCGCGCC
>CALNBU010000170.1 GCA_937875615.1 uncultured Archangium sp. | reverse complement strand
CCGCGCTGTTGAGGTTGGTGGAGTCGTCGACGCAGCGCCACCCCGCACAGGTGCGGCGGTCGGAGTACGCGGCGCAGTCCGCCGACGCGCTGCACTCGCTGACCGACAGCGAGTCGAGGCCCGCCTTCAGCGTCGCCAGCTCGTTGGTGTACGGCACCAGCACCTGCGGCTCGCTGCGGCCGTCGAAGGTCAGCAGCGTCACGAAGTGCTCGCCCGCGCCCTGCTCGAAGACCTTGTCGAGGTAGCGCGCCGAGGCCGCCTGCAGCGCCGGGAAGTCGCCGCTGCGCAGCATCGAGCCCGAGAGGTCGAGCAGCACCGCGGAGTAGAGCCGGAAGCGCTCGCTCCTCGGCGCCACCTGCTGCTGCGACTCGTAGGCGCTGACCCGCTTGCCGTCTTCGTAGATTTCGAAGTGCTCGCCGGTCAGCCCCGGCACCGGCTCTCCGCCGCAGGTGTCCACCTTGAAGAGCCACGACACCCGCGACGGCAGCTGCACCGTCAGGCCCGAGCTGCCCTGGGGCTCGGACAGCGCCAGACACCGGCTCCCCTTGAGCCCCTCGTCGACCGTCAAGGGACCACACGAGAGCGACAGCAGGAGACAGGCCGGAAGCAACACGTTGCGCATGTGCGGCAACGTAGTTTTGGGGCTGGCCAGCGCAAATTTTCGCCCGCGCTGCACCATGAATGAACGCGGAGTCAGAAAAAGCTTGGGCATTTATGACCCGCGGGTTACTGACGCACGTCACCCATGGCCCGCAAGGCAGACCCCCAGGCCCGCACCTCGCTCCTCGCCTCGGCGCGGCGGGAGTTCGTGCGGGCGGGGCTGGCGCGGGCGCGGGTCGAAGACATCACCCAGGCGGTGGGCCTGTCCAAGGGCGCCTTCTACCTGCACTTCGAGAGCAAGGACGCGCTCTTCCGGGAGCTGGTCGCGGAGCTCAAGGCCGAGATCCTGGCGCACGCGAAGTCGCGGCAGGACGCCTGGCAGCGCTGGGCGGCGCGGCTGCGGCGCGGGCGCACCCCGCTGCGGCTCACGCACTTCTCGGAGTTCCACGCCGTCGAAGACGCGCGCCTGCTGGAGCTGCTGTGGCGCTGGCGCGACGTGCTGGAGGTGCTGCTGCGGGGCACCGCCGGCACCGAGTTCGAGAGCGTGATGTGGACCGTCATCGACGCGCACCTCGCGCGCCAGGCCGACGAGGTGCGCCAGCTGCAGAAGCTGGGGCTCATCCGCGAAGACCTCCCCGCCGAACTGCTGGGCAACGTGGTCATCGGCACCTACCTGCTCGTCACCCGCCAGCTGGTCCTCTCCGCCGACAAGCCCGACTTCGGGCCCTTCGTGTCAGCGCTCCAGCTGGTGCTCAGCAACGGGCTCGGTCCGGTCCGCCGGCGCGCCACTCCTTCCCGAAAGCGAAAGTAGACCCATGGCCCGAATGCTCCTCGTGATGACTGTGTTGCCGGCGCTGGCGTTGGCGGAAGGCCCGGTGACGGCGCCGAAACTGCGGTTGGTGAACGCGCGGCCGGTCTCGGCGAGCGCCCGCGAGACGGTGACGGGCCAGCTGGGGCCCTCGCGGCTGCTGCCGCTGGGCTTCGAGGTGGGCGGGCGCCTGGCCACCAGCCGGGTGACGAAGGGCGAGGTGGTGAAGAGCGGCCAGCCGCTCGGCAACCTCGACACCGAGATCATCAACGCCCAGGTGGCCCAGGCCGAGGCCGGGCTGGAGGCCGCGCAGGCCGGCGCCACCCTGGCCCTCGACGTCGCGGCGCGGAACGAGAAGCTCAAGGCCGAGGGCAGCGTGTCTGACCTCCAGTACCGACAGACCGACACCCAGGCCAAGGCGGCGAAGGCGCAGGTCGCGCAGGCCCAGGCCGGCCTGGCCCAGGCGAAGGCCGGGCAGCGGCGCCACTTCCTCTCCGCGCCCTTCTCCGCCACGGTGGTCGACGCGCCCGACAACACCGGCGGCATGGTGGGCCCCGGCATGCCGGTCTACATCCTCATGCAGCTCGACCCGCTGGTGCTCAAGGCCACCATCCCCGAGAAGCTCCGCCAGCACGTGACCGCCGGCCTCCAGGTGCGGGTCGAGGCGGTGGGCTCCGGCGCGGCCACCGACGAGGCCACGGTGAAGGTGGTGCTGCCCTCCGCCGACCCGCAGACGCGGCGCGTGCCGCTCGAAATCTCCGTGCCCAACGCCGACGGCCGCTTCGTCGCCAACACCCTCGCCCGGGTGATGATCCCGCTGGGCGACGCGCGCGACGCCTTCATCGTCCCCTCCACCGCCCTCGCCACCCGCGGCGGCGACCACGCGGGCGTGCTGCGCCGGGTGAACGTCACGGTCATGGAGCGCGGCAACACCACCGTCACCGTCAGCGCCGCCGCGCCGCTGAGCCAGGTGGTGGACTACCCGACCCCCGGTCTGCAGGACGGCACGAAGGCCCGCTGAAAGAACGCCATGACGCTCTCAGACCTCTCCATCAAGCGGCCCGTCTTCACCACGATGCTCTCGGGGCTGCTCATCGTGCTGGGCGTGGTGGGCGTCTCCAGCCTGGGCACCGACCTCTTCCCCGACGTCAGCCTGCCCATCGTCTCCATCGTCACCGTGTACCGCGGCGCCGGCCCCGGCGAGGTGGAGTCGCAGGTGGTCAAGCCCATCGAAGACGCGGTGGCGGGCATCTCCGGCGTGGACACCATCCAGAGCTTCTCGCGCGAGAACGTGGGCCTGGTGCTGGTGCAGTTCAAGCTCACCGCGAAGCTGCAGGACGCCGTGCAGGAAATCCGCGACAAGGTGGGCTCGATCCAGGGCCTTCCGCGCGAGGCCGACGCGCCGCGCATCTCGCGCCTCGACATCAGCGCCACCCCGGTGCTGACCTACGCGGTGAGCGCCGACATGGAGTCTTCGCGCCTCCGGCAGCTCATCAAGGACGAGGTGGAGCCGGCGCTGGCGCAGCTGGGCGGCGTGGCGCAGGTGCGCACCCTGGGCGGTGACGTGCGGGAGATCCGCGTGGACATCGACCTCGACGCCGCCAAGGCCGCGGGCGTGGCGCCGGCGCAGGTGGCGGAGCGCATCGGCATGGAGAACGTCGACGTCCCCGCGGGCCGCTTCGACCTCGGCCCCACCGAGCTCTCGGTGCGCTCCAACGGGCAGTTCACCAGCGTCGACGACGTCGCCGCGCTGCCCATCTCGCGCAACGAGCAATTGGGCACCCAGGTGCGGCTCGATGAAATCGGCACCGTCACCGACGGCGTGGCCGACCGACGCACGGTGGCCCGCCTCAACGGCCGCGAGGCGGTGGTGATGGAGGTGGTGAAGCAGCCCGGCTCCAACAGCGTGCTGGTCGCCGACGTGGTGAAGCAGCGCATGGAGACGCTGGTGCCCGAGGTGGGCCGCGGCTTCGAGGCCTCGGTGCTGTTCGACTCCTCGGGGCTCATCGAGGAGAACGCGCACGAGGTGTGGGTGGCGCTCATCTTCGGCGGCTTCATGGCGGTGCTCATCATCCTCATGTTCCTGCTCGACGTGCGCGGCACCATCATCAGCTCGTTGGCGCTGCCCACCTCGGTGACCGGCACCTTCTTCGTGATGTACATGCTGGGCTACACGCTCAACCAGATGACGCTGCTGGCCCTGGCGCTCGCCATCGGGCTGCTCATCGACGACGCGGTGGTGGTGCGCGAGGCCATCACCCACCGCCTCGAGAAGGGCGAGTCGCCGGTCGACGCAGCCTCCAAGGGCACCCGCGACGTGTTCCTCGCGGTGCTGGCCACCACCTTCTCGCTGGTCGCGGTCTTCGTGCCGGTGGCCTTCATGCCGGGCCTGGTGGGCAAGTTCTTCAAGGAGTTCGGCATCACCATCTCCGCCGCGGTGGTCATCTCGATGTTCGTCAGCTTCACCCTCGACCCCATGCTGTCGTCGCGCTTCTCGAAGCGCCTGGGGCCCGACGCGCACGCCGGCGAGAACGTGGTGGCCCGAAAGCTGCGCGCCTTCTTCGATGGTCTGGAGCGGCTCTACGCGCGCACCCTCGCCTGGACCATGCACCACCGCATCAAGACCTGGGTGGCGACGCTGGCCATCATCGCCGGCTCGCTGCT
>CALNBU010000169.1 GCA_937875615.1 uncultured Archangium sp. | reverse complement strand
CCACCGTGGTGAACCGGATCGACGCGCAGACCGCGCTGGCCGAGGATGAGGCCGGCGACGCCTCGCTCGCGACCCCGCTGCAGGCGGAGCTGGAGTCGGAGCGCTTCGCCGCCGGCGTGGGCAGCTCGTTGGAGGTCCGCAACGCGCAGATCAAGTACACGCAGTCGCAGCTCTCGGTGTTGCAGGGCCGGGCGGACGTGGCCACCGCGCGCGCGGCGATCCAGCGCTCCATCGGAGGCGCACCATGACCTGGTGGAGAGGCGTGATCGCCGCGTCCATCGTGCTGACGGTGGTGGGGCTCACCGTGGCGGGGCTCCGGGAGCGCCCGCCGCCGGCGACCGCGGTGCAGTTCGGCCGGGTGAAGCGCGCGCCCATCGTGCAGACGGTGACCGGCGCGGGCAAGGTCGCGGCGTCCACCACGGTGAAGATCAGCTCCAATCTCTCCGGAGATCTGGTGGAGCTGCCGGTGCAGGTCGGCGACAAGGTGGCCCGCGGGCAGGTGCTGGCGAAGCTCGACCGCCGGCGCTTCGAGGCCAACGTGAAGCAGGCCGCGGCCGCGCACTCCGCGGCGCGGGCCGACATCAACACCACGCAGGTCGAGGTGGACCGCCTCTCGCGCGAGCTGGCGCGGGTGCAGGGGTTGACGGACAAGGGCCTGGCCTCGCCGGCCGAGGCCGATCGCGCCGAGTCGGATCTGCTGGCGGCGAAGGCGCGTCAGGCGGCGCAGGCCGATCGCGCCGCGCAGGCCGCCGCGCAACTCGAGGAGGCGAAGAACAACCTCGACCGCACCACGCTGGTCTCGCCCATCGACGGCGACGTGATCGAGGTCTCCCGCGAGGTGGGTGAGCGGGTCCGTGGGTCGGACTTCAACGAGGACGTGGTGATGACCCTGGCCGCGATGCACACCATGGAGGTGAAGATCGAGGTGGGCGAGCACGAGGTGGTGCGGCTCAAGCTGGGGCAGCATGCGGAGGTCAGCCTCGACGCGTTCGATGGTCAGACCTTCGACGGGCGCGTGGTGGAGATCGCCCAGAAGGCCCTGGTGAAGAACCCCAACACCGAACAGGAGACCACGTCCTTTCCGGTGATCGTCGCGCTGCAGGCCAGGCCCGACGGCGCGCTGCCGGGCATGAGCGCGGAGGTGCGCATCACCTCCGACGAGCGGGAGTCTGCGCTCACGGTGCCGGTGCAGGCGGTGACGGTGCGCCCCACGGCGGCGCTGAGCGACGCTTCGCCGCCGGCCGAGGGCGGCGGGCTGGTGGCCGCGCGCAAGGGTGAACAGTTCACCCGGGTGGTCTTCGTGGTCGACGGCGAGCGCCGGGTGAAGGCGCGCCGGGTGAAGACCGGCATCGCGTCCGACACCGACATCGAGGTGGTGGAGGGACTCAAGGACGGCGAGGAGATCATCGAGGGGCCGTACCGCACGCTGGCCAAGGAGCTCAAAGACGGAGATCTGGTCGAGCCCCAGAAGCCCGGCGGGGCCTTCCCCAGGCGCGGCTGACGCATGCTGATCGAGCTCAAGGACATCCGCCGCGAGTACACCGTCGGCGGTGAGGTGGTGCGGGCGCTCGACGGCGTCAGCATCGGCATCGCGAAGGGGGAGTGGGTGGCGATCATCGGCCAGTCCGGCTCCGGCAAGTCGACGTTGATGAACGTCATCGGCTGCCTGGACACGCCCACCTCCGGCTCCTACCGGCTCAACGGCAAGGACGTGGCGCGCATGGACGACGATGAGCTCGCCGGCATCCGCAACCGGGAGATCGGCTTCATCTTCCAGAACTTCCAGCTGCTGCCTCGGGAGACCTCGCTGGCCAACGTGGAGTTGCCGCTGGTGTACCGCGGCGTCAGCGCCCGGGAGCGGCGCGCCCGGGCCATCGACGCGCTCAAGAAGGTGCGCCTCGAGAACCGCATGACGCACAAGCCCACCGAGCTCTCGGGCGGCCAGCGTCAGCGCGTGGCCATCGCGCGCGCCCTGGCCGGAGAGCCCTCGTTGCTGCTGGCCGACGAGCCCACCGGCAACCTCGACTCGGCCACCGGCGAGGAGATCGTCAGGCTCTTCGAGGAGCTGCATCAGGCCGGGCACACGCTGGTGCTGGTGACGCACGAGCCCAGGCTGGCGGCGCGGTGTCCCCGGGCCATCCGGCTCTCCGACGGTCAGGTGGTGGGCGACGGGCCCGGCGCCGAGGTGGCCTGGCAGGGAGTCGCCCGCCCATGAGCCTCCGCGTCGACCTGGTGGAGGGCTCGCGCATCGCGCTCAAGTCGCTGGCCAGTCACCGGCTGCGCACCGCGCTGACCACGGTGGGCATCGGCATCGGGGTGGCGACGCTGCTGGCCATCCTGGGCATCACCCAGGGCCTCGACAGCAGCTTCGAAAAGCAGCTGGCCGGGCTGGGCAGCAACTCGCTCTACGTGCAGAAGGACCCCTGGATCGTGATGGGTGACTGGTGGCGCTACCGGGGCCGCCGGAACCTGACCTGGGCGCACTACCAGGCGGTGCGCGCGCAGTGCGTCCGCTGCGAGGCGGTGTCGGCGAGCATCAGTCAGCGCGGCGACGTCGACTTCCTCGACCGCGCGCTCTCGTTGGTGGAGCTCCAGGGCGTGACGCCCGAGGAGCTGTCGGTGGGCGCCTGGACCGTGACCGCCGGCCGCTTCATCACCGACGCCGATGATCTCAACCGCACCAAGGTGGTGGTGATCGGCGCCGACGTGGCCGACGCCCTGTTCCCCGACGGAGCGCAGCCGCTGGGGGCGAGCATCCGCGTCGCCGGCAGACCGTTCACGGTGGTGGGCGTGCTGGGGCGCAAGGGTCGGCTGCTCGACCAGAGCCAGGATCTCACGGTGCTCCTCCCGTTCCACGCCATGAGCGCGCTGTTCCCCCGGCGCTGGTCGCTGGCCATCGGGGTGCAGGTGAAGAGCTCCGATGAGGTGGCGGCCGCGGAGGACGAGCTGGTGGGCCTGCTGCGCCGCGTGCGCCAGACGCCGCCCGGCGCCGACGACGACTTCACCATCAACAAGCCGGAGATGCTGTCCTCCACCTACCAGCAGCTCACCGGCGCGCTCTACGGTGTGGCGGTGGGCATCGGCTTCATCACCCTGCTGGTGGGCGGCATCGGCATCATGAACATCATGCTGGTGTCGGTCCGGGAGCGGACCCGGGAGATCGGTATCCGCCGCGCGCTGGGCGCGACGAAGCGCACCATCATCACCCAGTTCGTGCTGGAGGCCACGCTGGTGTCGGCGGTGGGCGGCGCCATCGGCACGCTGGTGGGGCTGGGCGGCGCGAGGCTGGTGAGCCTGGTGACGCCGCTGGCGGCCACCGTGCGCCCGGGCACCGTGTTCTTCGGCATCGGCTTCGCGGCGCTGGTGGGGCTGGTGTTCGGCATCTGGCCGGCGGCGCGCGCGGCGAACCTCGACCCGGTGGAGGCCTTGAGAGACGAATGATCGGCGTGCTCGTCGACAACCTGCGGTTGGCCTTCGGGACCTTCCTCGCGCACCCGCTGCGCACGCTGCTGACGCTGCTGGGCATCGTCATCGGGGTGGCCACGGTGATGACGATGATGGCGCTCCTCGAGGGGTTGCGGATGAAGGTGAACAAGGACTTCGGCCAGCTCGGGGCCAACGTCTTCCGCATCGACAAGTGGCCGCAGGGCTTCCGCTTCGGCGGGGGCGGCATCGACTGGAACAAGATCAGCCGGCGCAAGCGGCTCACGGTGGAAGACAAGGTGGCCATCTCCGAACAGTGCCCGTCGGTGCTGCGCACCTCCGCGTCATCGTGGCAGCCGGGCGAGGTGCTCCGCACCGCCATGAGCGAGACCGGCCGCGACGTCTTCGTCATCGGCGCCACGGTGGAGTACCCGGAGACCTCGGGCATCACCATCGCCTCGGGCCGCGCCTTCAACGAGGGCGAGGAGGTCGACGGCCGCCGCGTGGCGGTGCTGGGCCCCGACGTGGCCGACAAGCTCTTCCCCTCGCTCGACCCGGTGGGGCAGACGGTGCGGATCCGCGGGCGCCCCTACACCGTGGTGGGGGTGATGGAGCGGCGCGGGAAGGTGATGGGCCTGTTCAACATGGACAACCAGGTGCTGGTGCCGATGAGCACCTTCCTGGGCCAGTTCGGCCTCCGCCGCGGGGTGTCGATCAGCGTCGAGGCGCTGGACCAGTCCGGCGTGGCCGCGGCGATGGACGAGGCTACCCGGCTGATGCGTCAGCGCCGCGACGTGGGGCCGACGGCCGACAACGACTTCGAGGTGTCGACCAACGAGACCATGGCGAAGTCGCTCAACGAGCTCTCGAACGTGGTGACCGCCGCCACCTTCGGGGTGTGCATCCTCTCGCTGCTGGTGGGAGGCATCGGCATCCTCAACATCATGCTGGTGTCGGTCACCGAGCGCACCCGGGAGATCGGCATCCGCAAGGCGCTGGGCGCGAAGAAGCACCGCATCTTGCTGCAGTTCGCCACCGAGGCGGTGGTGCTCTCGCTGGTGGGCGGCGTGCTGGGAATCGCCATCGGCTTCGGGCTGGCGGCGCTCGGTCGCTGGACCTTCGGGCTCTACACCGCGGTGCCGGTGTGGGCGGTGGCGGTGTCGCTATTGATGTCGAGCGGCGTGGGGCTGGTGTTCGGCATCTACCCGGCCGCGCGGGCGGCGAAGCTCGACCCCATCGAGGCCATGCGCGCGGAGTGATGCCCGTTCCAGTTCAAGCTGGCTTGAACTATATGAACCGGCATGGACCAGTTCGCCGCCTTCAAGCCGTTCCTCGGGGTCGTGGAGGAGCAGATCCTCGGGTTGCTGGGCGGCGAGCAGCCGAACCCCGAGGACTCGTTGATCATCGCCGCGCGGCACCTCTGCCTGCAGTCGGGGAAGCGCGCGCGGCCGATGCTGGTCAAGATCTTCGGCGACACCCTGGGCGTCCCCGAGTCGCGGCTGCTCGACCCGGCGGTGTCGGCGGAGCTCATCCACGCCGCGTCGCTCCTGCACGATGACGTCGTCGACAACGGCATGTACCGCCGCAACAAGCCCACGGTGAACGCCCGGTGGGGCAACGTGGTGGCGGTGATGGGCGGAGACCTGCTGTTGTCGAACGCGCTGTTGCGCCTCTCGAAGTTCGACGCGAGGGTGGCGCAGCACGGCCTCGCGGTGGTGGCGGAGATGACCCGCGCGGCCATCAACGAGGTACAGGCCCGCGGCAACCTCGACCTCACCCTGGAGCAGCACAAGGCCATCGGCGCCGGCAAGACCGGGTCGCTCTTCGGCTTCTGTGGCGTGGCGGCGGCCATCGTGCTCGGTGGTCACGAGTACCCGCAGAAGCAGCAGGAACTGCTGGAGGCGGTGGTGGCGCTGATCGCGGTGGCGATCCTGACGTCGATGGTGTTCTGGATGAAGCGCGCCGGACGCATCATGAAAGGCCAGTTGCAGGCCTCCATCGACCGCGCCTTCGCCCACGGCGGCACACCCTGGGCACTCGTCGGGATGGCGTTCCTGGCGGTGCTGCGCGAAGGGCTGGAATCATTGTTCTTCCTGCTCGCCGCGTTCCAGCAGACCTTCTCGCGGCTGCCGGCCATCGGCGCGGTGGCGGGCCTGGCCGTGGCGATCGCGCTCGGCATCGGCCTCTACAAGGGTGCGGTGCGCATGGACCTGCGCCGCTTCTTCCGGATCACCGGCGTGCTGATCATCTTCGTGGCCGCCGGGCTGGTGGCCGGTGCGCTGAAATCGCTGCACGAAGCCGGGCTGTGGAACCACCTGCAGACGCTGGCGTTCGACTGGACCCAGACGCTGCCGGTCTACAGCGTGGCCGGCAGCGTGCTGTCCGCGGTGTTCGGCTACAACGACCATCCCACCGTCGGCGAGGTGATCGCGTACTTCGCCTACCTGCTGCCGGTGCTTGCGCTCTATCTGCTGCCCGCCCGCCACGCCACACCGCAGCACGCCTGATCCCCTTTTCCCCTTTCCTTCGAGGATTGCCCATGTCCGGTTCACCTCTGTTGCGCACCCCTGTCCTGGCGTGCGCCTGCCTG
>CALNBU010000168.1 GCA_937875615.1 uncultured Archangium sp. | reverse complement strand
CGTCGCGGGCGACGCCCAGGTTTTCCGCTTCGGTCACCAGCCGGGCCAGGCGCGGGTGCAGCGGCAGCTTGAGCAACCTGCGGCCCACGGGGGTGAGCTCGCCGGTGTGGTCGATGGCGCTCAGCGCGCGCAGCAGGCCGTCGGCGGCGTCGAGGGCGGCGCGGGTGGGCGCCTCGAAGAACCCGAAGTCGTCGAGCCGCGAGACGCCCATGGCGCGCAGGGCCAGCGCCGACTCGGTGAAGTCGAGGCGGCGGATTTCAGGCGCGTCGGTGGCGGGGCGGCTCTCGAAGTCACCCCTGGTGTAGAGTCGAAGGCAGACGCCCGCCCGGGTGCGGCCCGCGCGGCCCGCGCGCTGGGTCGCGGAGGCCTTCGACACCTTCGCCAGCTTCAGCGTCGGCATGCCGCTCCACGGCGAGTAGGCCGCCACGCGCGCCAGGCCCGAGTCCACCACGGCGGCGATGCCGTCGATGGTGACCGAGGTCTCCGCCACGTTGGTGGAGAGGATGACCTTGCGCTTCGCCGAGGGCTTGAGCGCGCGGTCCTGCTCGGCGGGCGAGAGGTCTCCGTGCAGCACGTGCAGCTCCAGCCCCTGCCGGCGCACGAAGTCGTCGCAGGTCTCCAGCGCCCGACGGATTTCCCCCGCGCCGGGGAGGAACACCAGCACGTGCCCGTCGAGGTCCTGCTGCACGAGGCGCTTGAGCGCCGCCAGCACCTGCTGGTCGAGGTGGCGCTCGTCGTCGCGCTCGAGGTGCTCGATGGCCACCTCGAAGCGGCGGCCCTCGCTGCGCAGCGCCGGCGCGTCGCCCAGCCACTTCGCGATGGGCGCCGCGTCCAACGTCGCCGACATCACCAGCAGCTTGAGGTCCGGCCGGGGCCCGAGCTGCAGGCGCCGGAGCATGGCAAGGGCGAGGTCTCCGGCCAGGTGGCGCTCGTGGAACTCGTCCAGCACCACCACGCCCACGTCGCGAAGGAGCGGGTCTCCGACCAGCCGCCGCGTCAAAATGCCCTCGGTGACGAAGCGGATGCGCGTCTTCTTCGAAGAGACGTCGTCGAAGCGCACCTGGTAGCCGACGGTCTCTCCCGGGCGCTCGCCCAGCTCCTCGGCCACGCGCGTGGCGGCGAGGCGGGTGGCCAGCCGTCGCGGCTGGAGCACGACGAGCTCCTTGTCTCCCGCCAGCCCCGCCTTCAACAGCGCGGGGGGGACGCGGGTCGTCTTTCCGGCGCCGGGTGGGGCCTCCAACACCAGGGCTTCGCGGGCCTTGAGGGCGGCGACCAGCTCGGGCAGCAGCGCGTCGATGGGCAGCGTCGTCACGGCGGTGAGCTCCTACACGCTTTGACCGCGCGGGTGTCGCGTTCCGGAGCCAGGCCGTTCTCCTGCAGGTCGCGCGCACGGCGGGGAGGGGCGCTGCTAGATGAGGTGGGTCCATGCGCCTCGTCGTCGTCCCTGACTCTGACCGGGTGGAGCAGTGGCTCCTCGACGCGTCGCGCGCGCATGACTTCGTCGACCTGCGGCAGGTGTGCACCTTCTCGCAGCTCGTCGACCGGTGTGAGCCCGGCGTCTTCGCGCAGCGTCAGCGCGCCGACGCGCTGATGACCCGCTGCTGCTTCGGGCGCGCCGCTGTCTCCGTCGACGCCTCGCCGGA
>CALNBU010000167.1 GCA_937875615.1 uncultured Archangium sp. | reverse complement strand
CGCCGCCGCCGCCACCTTCCCCGACGTGGCGGAGCACGCCGACGCCTTCACCGAGACGGTGCTGGCGCGGGTGCGCGACGGACGCCTGGCGGTGCGCACCGACGCGCTGCTGGCGCCGCTGGGTGACGACCTGCCAGCGGCGTTCCGCACGCGCGCCGCAGGCGTGCTGGCCGACCTCCTGGAGCCGCACGCCGACGCCGGTGACGCCGCCACCGAGGACGCCTCCTCCGAGGACGACATGGAGGCCGACCTCACCCGCGGGTTGTGGCTGGGCCTCGGGTTGCTCGTCGGCGTCGGCGCGCTGGCACTGTTGCTGCTGACGCGCCGGCCCGCGCAGGCCGGGCTGACCGCGCTGGCCGCCGCGCTGGCCTCGGCGGTGACGCTGGGCACCACCGGCACCTTCGGCTTCGGCCTCGACACCGGCTCCGCGCCGCTGTTCCTGCTGCCGCCGCTGGTGGTGCTGGTGACGGCCGGCCCGCCCGGCGCCACCGCGCTGCGCACCGGCTTCCTGGTGTCGCTGGGGCTCGCGTCGCTGGCGCTGCTGTTGGTGGGTCTGGCGCCCGTCTCGCGCATCTCGCTGGCGCTGGCCGTGGGCCTGGGCGTCGCCGCGGCGGCCACGCACCTCGTTCGAAATCTGGAACAGTCTTCTGCAGACACGTGACTGGCGCCGCGCGCGCCGGACCCCTACTTCGTGACCGTCGCCCGAAACTCACTTCTGGCCACGCATCGAAAGGGCAGCACATGTCTTCCTGGGTCATCGACACCGCTCACTCCGAGGTTGGCTTCCGCGTTCGTCACCTGATGGTCTCGTGGACGAAGGGCCGCTTCGAGAGCTACTCCGGCACGCTGGAGCTCGACGAGCAGGACCTCTCGAAGTCGAAGCTCGAGGTGCGCATCGACGCGAAGAGCGTCAACACCGGCACCGCCGACCGCGACAACCACCTGCGCAGCGCCGACTTCTTCGAGGTCGAGAAGTTCCCCGAGCTGGTCTTCACCTCGAAGCAGTTCCAGCCCGGCAGCGCCAGCGCCTTCAAGGTGCAGGGCGAGCTGTCCATCCGCGGCGTCTCTCGCGAGGTCATCCTCGACGTCGAGGACTTCGCCCCCGAGCACAAGGACCCCTGGGGCAACGTCAAGCGCGGCGCCCGCGCCCACACCACCATCAACCGCAAGGACTTCGGCCTCAACTGGAACGCGGCCATCGAGGCCGGCGGCGTGGTGGTGGGCGAGAAGGTGGAAATCACCATCGAGGTCGAGCTGACGAAGAAGTAGCCGCCGATGTAGTCCGCTCGCCCACTGTACGAAGTGCCGCGGATGCGTGCAGAGTCTCTCCGATGACGAGCACGCTGCGGATTACTCACGACGGGGCGGAGTACACGGTGCAGGCGGGTGAGACGGCGCTCGACGCGCTCATCCGCGGTGGTTCCAACCACCCCTTCTCCTGCCGGAAGGGGTCTTGCCAGACGTGCCTCGCGCGCGCTCTCGAGGGCACGCCTCCGGCGCAGGCGCAGCGCGGGCTGCGCTCGGCCCTGGTCTCCACCGGGCACTTCCTGCCCTGCGTCGCCCACCTCACGGAGTCGCTGACCGTGGGCCCGCCCGAGCGCTCGGTGTTGTTCCTCCAGGCGCTGGTCGCGGAGAAGCAGCAGGTCTCGCCTCGCGTGGTGCGGCTGCTGCTGGAGCCAGAGCTGACGCTCGACTGGACGCCGGGCCAGTACGTCAACCTCCGCGGGAAGGGCGGCGTGGTGCGCAGCTACTCCATCGCCAGCGTCGCGCGACACGACTACTACCTCGAGCTCCACGTGAGCCTGGTGCTGGGCGGCGCGCTCTCGGAGTGGATTCACCACGAGCTCAAGGCCGGGGACTTCATCGAAATCCAGGGGCCGCTCGGCGAGTGCGTCTACCGCGACGAGCTCAAGGAGCGCGACCTGCTCCTGCTCGGAGCGGGCACCGGCATCGCGCCGCTGGCGGGCGTCGCGCGCGACGCGCTCGAGCGGGGCCCACGCGGCGCCATCGACGTCATCCACGCAGCCTCGGCGCCCGAGGAGTCCTACTTCGAGCCCCTCTTCACGGCCCTCGCGGCGCGCCACCCGCAGCTCCGCTTCACGCAGCTGACGGGCTCGGGCGACGCGGTGGCCGCGTGCTTCGACGCGCGCCCGGAGCTCCGCGGCACGGCGCTCTACCTCTGCGGCAACCCCGACCTGGTCTACGCCGCCCGGGTGCGCGCCGTGGCCAACGGCGTCAACCGCCGCGACGTGCTCGCCGACCCCTTCGACGAGGTGCGGCCGTACTGGCCCCGCGACCGCGAGAAGCTCGAGGCCTGGCCGGTCGACCCCGCGCTGTGGGAGGCCCTGGGGCGGGGACCGCTCCTGCGGGAGATACTCACCAGGTTCTACGACCGGGTGTACGAGGACCCGCGCCTCTCTCCCTTCTTCCACAAGGTGACCAAGGAGCGCGCCATCTCCAAGCAGTACGAGTTCCTCGCCAGCGTCTTCGGAGGGGAAATCAAGTACTTCGGACTCAGGCCCTTCAACGCCCACCACTGGATGATTTTTTCGAACGACCTCTTCGACTACCGCGAGGAGCTCTTCGAGGCGGTGGTGCGCGCCCACGGCATCGAGGAGCGGCTGGTCCGCCACTGGATGGCCTTCCACGAGCTCTTCCGCCGGGAGATGGTGAAGAGCGCGCAGCGCGGCCTCATCGTCGATGGCGTCGAGTACACCCACGACGGCTTCAGCGAAGAGGTGCTCGAAATCGACGCGGTCTGCGATGGCTGCGGCAACGAGATGCTGACCGGCACCCGGGGCCGCATGCACCTGCGCACCGGCCAGCTCTACTGCGAGGGCTGCGGCGCGCGGCGCGTCAGCCCCTGAAGGCCTCGCGCGCCCTCAAGTGCCCAGGGAATGCTACGGAGGCCGCGTGAACCTCGAAGCGCTGCTCGACGCCGTCGCCCCCGCCGATGACAAGGAGGCTGGGGACCTGCGCGAGCTGCGCTCGGCCGCCCGCGCGTTGCCCTCGCCCTTCTCGCGACACCAGCAACCCGCACACTTCACCGGCAGCGCGGTGGTGGTGACCCCCGACGGCGAGCAGGTGTGTCTGGTGCTGCACGCGAAGCTCCAGCGCTGGCTCCAGCCCGGCGGCCACGCCAACCCGGAAGACGAAGGCGACCTCTGCGCCACCGCGCTGCGCGAGGCGCGCGAAGAGACCGGCTGCCGGGTGGCGTTGCACCCGCGCGCGCCGAGGCCCCTCGACGTCGACGTGCACGTCATCCCCGCCAGAAAAGACGAGCCCGCGCACCGACACCTCGACGTGCGCTTCCTGGTGGTCGCGGAGGACCCCGAGGCGCTGGCCTTCGACCCCCGGGAGTCGCACGGCGCACAGTGGCTCTCGTGGGACGACGCCCTGGCGCGGGCCGACGAGGCGCCGCTCCGAAGACTGCTGCGCAAGAGCCGCGCGCTGCTCGCCGCGCCGTAGCGGTCACACCCGCCAGTCGAGCGACTCGCCCAGCAGCGTCGAGACCTGCGTGAAGAGGCGCTCGTCGACCACCGCGTCGACGAAGGCGTGGCCGTTGAGCGGAGAGGGGTGCGGCGCGCACACCACCGGCTGTGAGGTCTCCAGCGAGGCCACCAGCTTCTGCGCGGGCTTGCCGAGGCAGAGGAACACCACCCGGCGGGGCGACGCCGCCACGTGTCGCAGCACCGCGCGGGTGAAGTCCTCCCAGCCCTGCTTCTGGTGCGACTGCGGCGCCTTCTCGCGCACCGTCAGCACGGTGTTGAGGAGCAGCACGCCACGCGACGCCCACGCGCTCAGCTCGCCGTGCGCAGGCACGGGCAACGCCAGCTCGCGGTGCAGCCCGAGGAAGAGGTTCTTGAGCGACGCGGGCACCTTCTTCTCTCGCGCCACCGAGAAGGCCAGACCGTTGGCGTTCCCCGCGGTGGGGTACGGGTCCTGCCCCAGCAGCACCACCTTCACCGCCTCGGGCGGGGTGAGCTCCAGCGCGCGGAAGAGCTGCGCGCGCGGCGGGAACACCGTGCTGCTCCGCCACGCCTCCTCGAGGAACGACTCGAGCCGGGCGAAGGACGGCGCGGCCAGCGCCTCGCCCAACACCGCGCGCCACGGGGCCGGCACCAACCCGGCCAGGGCGCTCACGGCACCACCACCTGGACGCCCCTCGACTCCGCGCCGCCCCGGCCGATGGCGCTCACCGCCCAGGTCCCGCTCGACACGGGGAAGCTGACCTGCGGCTGGCCATCGACGGCCACCAGCGCCCACTCACCCGGCGCCTGCTGCCGGTACAGCAGGTAGGCGCGCACCGAGGCGGGCTGGGCGTGGGTGACGGCCAGCGAGGAGGCGCCAGGCAGGACGAAGGGAGGAATCGGCGCGTCCACCAGCCGCGGCAGCTCCGGCGGCAGCGCGGGCGTCGCGTACAGCGTGTCGCGGAACAGCGTCCGGAGGCCCTTGGTGTCGTTGCTCACCTCGCTCATGCGGAAGTGGATGTTCCCCTGCGCCAGCGCCGCGCGCCGATTGCGCGTGGAGGCCACCTGCCCTGCAATCTCCGAGAGCGGCCAGTTGGCGCCCGTGGGCGCAGGCAACAGCCGGTAGGCCGCCAGCCCCGGGAAGAGGTGCCGCCCGTTGAGCTGCATCGTCCACCAGTTCAACAACACCGAGTACGACTGCGGCGACGACTCCTGCCAGTAGAGCTGCGGCGCGAGGTAGTCGACCCACTGGTTCTCGAGCCAGGCCACCGCGTCGCAGAAGATGGCGTCGAAGGCCGAGAGGCCGGTCACCGGCTGGCCGCTCTTCCAGATGCCGAAGGGGCTGATGCCGAAGCGCACCGTGGGGTGGTCGCTCTGCACCAGCGCCATCACCTCCGAGACCAGCTGATTCACGTTGGCGCGCCGCCAATCGGCTCGATTCAGGGTGCCGCCGCCGGCGGTGTACGCCGCGTAGGTGGCGGTGTCCGGGAAGTCGCCGGCCATCCCGTCGGGGTACGGGTAGAAGTAGTCGTCGAAGTGCACGCCGTCGACGTCGTAGTGACCCAGGATGTCGTCGATGACCGCCAGCACGTGCTGCCGCACGGCGGGCACGCCGGGGTTCATCACCGGCGTGCCGTTGTAGGAAATCGAGTGCGCGGCGAGTGACTGCACCGTGCCGCGGTACGGGTTTATCCAGGCGTGCACCTCGAGGCCCTTCGCGTGGGCCATGGGCAACAACACCGCCAGCGGGTCCCACCCCACGCCCTGCCCTTCGGTGCCGGACAGGAAGCGACTCCAGGGCTCGCCCTGGTGTGACTCGTAGAAGGCGTCGGCCCAGGGGCGCACGTGGAAGAAGATGGCGTTGAGGCCGGCCTCCGCCGCGGTGTCCACCAGCGCCTGCAGCGACGCCGTACCTGCATCCACGTCGAGGTTGGTCTCCGGGGGCCAGTCGATGCGGTTGACCGTCGCCACCCACACCCCGCGCAGCTCTCTGGGGTGCGCCACGTCGACCAGCACCGCGACGCCTGCGTCGGGTGTGCCTGCATCGAGCGCCCCGCCGTCTTCTCCCGTACCGCCGCCCACCGGCGCGCCACCGCCGGCCGCTCCTCCGCCACCGCCACCGCCGCCACCTGCACCGCCACCGCCACCGACTCCCGGCGCGCCGCCGCCAGACGCCACACCGCCGCCCGTCTGTGACGGGTAGCAGAGCCCCTCGAAGCACTCGGAGTCGGCCGGACATCCCCCGCAGCGGGCGCCGCCCGCGCCACACTGGTCTGCGGCGGTGCCGTCCACGCACGCGCCGCGCGCATCACAACAGCCCTCGCAGGTGGTGGCGTCGCAGGCGTCGTCGGGACCACACCCCGACACCGCGAGACACAACACGAGACACGGCGCGACCAGACGGCTCATGGGCGGGCCCTTTACCGGCTTTCAGCCCGTCATTTCTACCGGGCCCGGCCGGGTGTCACCGCGGCTGCGCGTCCTTCGTCCACTCGAAGGTGACGCTGCGGTTGAGCGAGCGACCGAAGCCGTCTCCGTGGGAGATGGGCTCGCGCTTGCCCACGCCGCGCACGGTGAGGCGCTCCGCCGCCACGCCTGCCTCGACCAGCACCGTCTTCACCGCCTCCGCGCGCTCCACCGAGAGCGCCTCGTTGCGGGCGTCTGGCCCCTGCTCGTCGGCGCGGCCCACCAGGGTGACGGCGTGGGGCGTCTCGAGCAACAACCGCGCGGCGTCGCGCGTCGCGGCCAGCGCGGTGGCGTCGAGGACCGGGCTCCCGACCGGGAACGAGACCAGCATCCCCTCCAGCACGTGCGCCTTGTGGCGGGCCCGCGCGTCGACGCCCGCGGCCTCCGGGCACCCATCGGCGTCGTCCACGCCGTCGTAGTCTTCGGGCGCGAGCGGGCAGGCGTCCCGTTCATCGGGCACGCCATCGCGGTCGGCGTCGGTCTCTGGGCAACCGTCGTGGTCATCCACGCCGTCGAGGTCCTCCGCCGCGTTGGGGCAGGCATCGCGGGTGTCGGGAATCCCATCTCCGTCGTTGTCGTGGTCCGGGCACCCATCGTCATCCTCGAAGCCATCGAAGTCTTCCGCCTGGCCCGGGCAGCGGTCCGCCGCGCCCACGATGCCGTCGCCGTCGGCGTCCACCGTCGAACTGCCGCCACCGAAGGCCCGGCCGCGAGCGCCGATGGCCAGCTGCGCGAACCAGCGCGGCGCGATGCCGGAGTCGACCGGCGCCACACCAACGCCGAGGTCGGCGAAGAAGTACTGCGAGACGTAGCGGGCGCCCAACGCCAGCTCCAGCGTCGCGCGCTCGGGAGCGCCGGGGCCGGTGGCCTCGCCGGTCACCACGCGGGTGAGGGCGTCGAAGCTGAAGCGGAAGGCGTCGAGCCGATGCGTGAAGGAGCCACCGCCGATGAAGTGACTGCCCAGCAGCTGGTTGCCCACCCGCAGCGCCTGCCCCAGCGCGTAGCCGGCGTGCGCGGACACCGCCGAGCCCTGGCCAAACTGGTACGTGGCGGTGGTCGAGGCGTCGATGCGCGCGGCGCCCTCGCTGAAGGCGACGGTGCGGTTGCCGGTGGGCACGGCCACCCCGCCGTTGAGCGTCCACTGGAAGCCGCGCACGTCGTACGCCGTCGGCTCCAGGAGCGCGAAGCGCGCGCCCAACCGGAGGTCTCCCAGCGCCGCCTCGTTCGCCGTGGGGGTGCCCACTCCGGTGACGGCGGCGGTGGTCTGCGTCAGCAGCACCGGCAGCGCCGCGGAGTGCTCCAGCCGGGAGAGCGGCGAGATGGCGGTCTGCAGCCACGCGAGGTCGCGCTGGCCGACCCAGGAGGTCTGCGTGGTGAGCGCGCCGCCCCGGATGTCGCCGGTGGACAACCGCGTGCGCAGCACGTCGCCGTCGTGGCGGTAGCCCACCGCCACCTCCCACTCGCCCCGGGCCAACAGCCGCGCGGTGGGCAGCGCGACGGTGCTCTCGGCGCGGTTGCCCTGAAGGAAGGTGGCGTTGGTGTCGACCGACTGAGCGAGCGCGGCGAGCGATGACAACGAAGCGATGATGACGAAACGAAGTGAAGTCACTGACACTGCCCCTCGGGGAAGACGTCCTGGTACGAGTAGCGGATCTGAAGGCGCACGTCCTCGAGCCGGTCCCAGGGCTGGTCCTGGTTCGACGGGTGCGCCCGGTCGATGACCAGCGCGTAGCCGGCGGCGAGCGGGAGCCCTTCGAGCGTGGCGTTCCACGTGACCGACTCTCCGAAACTGCCGTTGATGCCGGAGATGGGGTTCACCGTGCGGCCGGAGGTCTTGAAGGAGGTGACGGTGGAGAAGTTGGTGGTGCCCGGCCCCAGCGCAGAGACCAGCGCGCGGATGTTCGACTGACAGGAGCGCAGCTGGCCTCCACCGTCGTACACCACCGACACCACCGGCTGACCGGAGAAGCCCTCTCCCACCACCTGCACCGCCACCGATTCGAGCTTGGCGTTGCAGCTCAACCCGAGGTTGGCGAAGCCCGACGCGCTGAGCGCGAAGCCCACGGCCGAGGTGTCGCCGGAGTCCAGCCGCTGCCCCAGGGTCTGCGTGGCCGAGAAGGGAATGCGCGGGCTCAGCTGGACGCTGTTCTTCTGCAGCACCGCCCGGAGACGCTCGGCGGCGCTGACCTGCGCACCTTCGGGACCCGCGGTGTCGAAGCCCATGGCCAGCAGGTCGTCGCGCAGCGACAGCTCCACCGTCTCCACCGTCGCCGGGCCGCCGCACGCCCGCTGCAGCCGGAGGAACTCGTTGGCGATGGCCTCGAGCTGTGACGGGTTGCGCGCCAGCATGATGGCCATGCGCTGGTCCACGAAGGGGCGCACCGCGTAGTACTCCAGCGCCACCAGCCAGTGCTCGAGCGCGGTGCGCGCGCGGTCGATGCGGCTCTCTGCCCGCGCCATGCGCGCCGCGAAGCTGAAGATGACGTCGGGGCTGCCCAGCAGCGACTGCAACGAGCCGTAGCGCTGCTGCATCGAGGCGAAGCGCGACTCCAGCAACTCGGCGCGCTGCACCACCTGGAAGTACGCCAGCTGCCGCTGACGCACCGTCAGCTCGGATTGGAGCACCGCGTAGTCGAGCGCGTTGACGTCGATGAGGGCCATGCGCCACGCGTCGCGGCGGTCCGACACCTCCACCAGGTCGCGCTCGTGCACCAGCTCCAGCTCCAGCTGCCGGCGCCGCGTCTCGATGAGCGCGCGCAGCGTGTGCACCTGACGCTCGGTGGCGAGGTTGCTGGCGTCGATGATGTTCTGCAGCCGCGCGAGGTCGTTCTGGCGCCCGACCTCATCGAGGTCCGGCAGCTGCTCCAGCGCGGTGAGCTCCGCCTCGCGCAACGCCTGGTCGGCCTGCAGGTTCACCTCGAGAATGGACGCGGCGGTGTTCACGCCCTCCGCCACCAGCAGCAGCGCGCTGCTGGCCACGTACGCGGGCAACCGGGTGGTGAGCCGCATCCACGCGCCCACGTCGGTGGTGGTGCCCATCTGGCTGGGCTGCGCGTCGACCAGGATATCCGCCAGCAGGTCGATGCGGTCCGCCGTCTGCCCCATCACCGAGGCGGCGATGTTGAGCGAGCTGATCTGCCGGAGCTTCTTCGCGTCGCTGGCGATACCCGCCGTGCGGATCTCGTCCCACGCGTCCAGCGCCGCCTGCTGTCGCGAATAGTTGAGCTCGCGCACCCGCTGGTCAGCCACCATGGCCTCGAGCTCGACCCGAATGGCCTCGTCGTTGATGGCGCCAATCTCCGCCACCAGCACGTTGATTTCCTGGTTCACCGCCACGCGCTGCTGGTGCCAGCGCTCCACCTGCTCCGCGAAGCTGATCGCGGTCGCGCCGAGCAGCGACGCCTGCTGCGCGCGCGCGTCACGGCGCTGCCCCGCCTCGGTGAAGGCCAGCGCGGCCTCCCGCAGCGACAGCAAGGCCACGCCCGCCTCGGAGGTCGAGGGGGTCTGCGTTCCACCTCCGCCGCGCGGGCGCACGAAGCCGCACACACCGGCGGTGGTCGCCACCGCGCAGGCGTCGTCCTGGCCGACCTCGGCGGCGGTGCAGCCATCGGGCAGACCACACAGCGCGATGAGCTCGTTGCGCAGCGACAGCAGCTGGTCCTCGTAGCGCGCCGCCAGCACCGTCTCATCGACCTGCGCGGACTGGGCCTCGTCCAGCACCAGGTCCACGCTGACCATCGCGTCGCGCACCGCGGCGCGCGCCGCCACCTCGCGCTCGGCCAACAGCGAGTTGGCGTTCTTGGTGGGGTCCACCGAGCGCGAGGTCACCACCTCGGCGTCCCGCGCGAAGAGCAGCACGTTGAAGGGCAGCGCCAACCGGTTGAGCTCGCGCTGGAGGTTGGCGAAGCCGGGGCCGAAGACGCTCGCCAGCCCGCTCGCGCCCGCCTCCCGCGCCAACACCTGCAGCATCGCCGCGGCCACGTAGAGACGCGCCGTGGTGTGCCGCAGCTCGTTGGCCGCGGCCACCCGCGAGGCGTCATCCTGCAGGAGCACGTTCCAGCGCGTCGCCAGCAGCACCACGCCGTCCAGCGCCGCGCGCCAGGAGTTGGTGAGGTCGAGCAGCAGCGCGCGCCGGTTGGACTGCGCGACCGGGTCCGTCGGGCTGCGCGTCAACACCGCCAGCCCCGCGGCGTCGAGCTGACCGAAGAGGCTGGCCAGGTGCGCCTCGAGCACCTCGCTGCGCCAGCGGCTGAGAATCTCCTCGTTGTAGTCGCGCAGCGTCGACGCCAGGAAGGCCGGGGCCTCTGAGGCCTGCAGCCACTTGAGCCGCGTGGCGGTGTCCACCTGGAAGGCCGCGAGCTGGCGACCGAGGAAGGCCTCCTTCGTCAGCGCGTCGTAGGCGCTCGAGAGCCGCTGCACGTCGTCGGTGGCCGCGTCTGCGTCGAGGAAGGCGGTGGCCACCAGCGCGCGCGCACACAGCAGCGCGGGCGTGGGTTTACAGGTGGCCGAGGTGCTGCGCGCGCAGTCCTCGATGAAGGAGCGGAAGGTGACGCCCGGCGGGTCCGCCACGTCGGGGTCCAGCAGCGCGTTGAGCGTCTTGCCCACGGTGGGGCCGCTCAACACCTTCGCCGACACCGCCAGCGCACACGCAGCGCGCTGCGGCGCCGGCGCGCCGGAGAAGCTGGCCGCGTCGCGCGTGTCGTCACAGGCGCTCACCGTCTCCGGGGCCACCACCGGCACCTCGAAGTCGGCCGCGGCGCAGTCACTCAGCGAGGGCGCCGACTGCTGCGGCGGCAGCGCGGTGTCGAGCACGCCATCGCGCACCAGACCCAGCGAGGGCACCGCCCGGGTCCGGGTGAGCGCGAAGGTGCCCGCCACGGTGGCCACGCCGGCCTCCCGCACCCCGTCGGCGCTGCGCTGGTCGAACAGCCCCCGCCAGCGGTCGGCCACCGCGCCGCGCAGCTCGCCCTCCTGCGACTGGCGCAGCTCGAAGCGCATCGCGCGGCGCGCCAGCGGGAACGCCCCGGGGCCGAAGACGCGCGCGGGCGCCACGGCGTCGCTGAACACCGCCACCCAGGCGTCCACCGACGCGTCCCACGTCAGCGGCTGCCGCACCCAGGGCCGCGTCAGCTCCTCGCCGGGCAACGCCAACAGGTACTCGGGAGAGGTCGGCACCCACAGCCACGCCGCGCTCGCGTCCTCCAGCTTGAGCACCCGCTCCGGCTCGGTCTGCACCACCAACTCCAGGGGGAGGCTCGCGCCGCCGAACACCACCGGGTTGAAAGTGCCCGCATACCAACCGCCCACCGGCCTGGTGGGCGTCATGAACAGCTGCCGCGCGTCGCCCGGCAGCGTCACCGTCACCGACTGCACCCGGGGCACGTCGGCGGCGGCGGCCCCGCTGGGCACCTGCAACGTGAACTCGGTGGTGCCCTCCGCACGCGACACCAGCGTGGCGCCGTCCTTGAGGATGGTCGAGTACAGCAGCCGGCCGCCGGGGACCGGCGCCGACGTGGTGAGCGTCAGGTTCACGAAGGGCGCGCCATCGGCCACCGGCAGCGCCCCGTCGTCGGGCCACCCGGTGAAGGTGATGTCGCGCAGCTCCTCGGTGGACGCCGCCGCGGCGCTCTGGTCGAGGTCCCCTACCGCGGCCTCCACCACGCAGCGGCTGCGCGGCGAGCACCGCGACGCCGCGGGACACTCCCCGTCATCGGCGCACTCGGCCACGCAGCGCCCCTGGAAACAGAAGGTGGCGTCGGCGCAGTCGTCGTCGATGCGGCACCCCCCGGTGGAGTCCACGGTGAGGGCCGTCCTGAGCGCGGCGCGCGCAGGGGGCGACAGCGGCTCGGCGGTGTCGCACGACCACAGCCCCAGCAGGGCGACCAGCGTCAGGCGCCTCATTGGCACTGCCCCTCGGGGAAGACGTCCTGGTAGACCCAGCGCAGCCGGAGGCGGACGTCCTCCAACTTCGACCAGTCGATGGCGCTGTTCTCGCCCGTCAGCGGGTCGATGAGCACGGTGTAGGTCGACGCCAGCGGCAGGCCCTCGAGGCCCCGGTTGGCCGAGTCGTCGGCGCCGAAGCCGTTGACGGTGGCCAGCGGAGAGACGCTGCGGCCCGCGGTGCGCAACCGCGTCAACGAGCCGAAGTCCGTCGCGCCCGGAGACAGCGCGCCCACCACCGCGGCGATGTTGGGCTGGCAGCTGCGCAGCGTGCTGGTGCCATCGTAGAGGATGCTCACCACCGGCCGCCCGGCGCGCAGCCCCTCACCCACGAGCTGGACGTCGATGGAGGCCAGCTTGGCGTTGCAGCTCAGCGGCAGGTTGGCGAACGTGTCGAGGCTGAGGGTGAAGCTGGCGGCGAGCACCTTGCGCGAGGTGAGCAGCTGACCGACGCGCGCATCGCTGGAGTAGCGCACCTGCGTGTCGATGGGCACGTTCCCGCGCGCCAGCACCGCCCTGAAGCGCTCGGCGGCGGTCTGGTCTTCGGTGTCGAAGTCGACGTCGAGGAGATCGTCGCGCAGCGACAGCTCGGTGATGGCGGTGTTGACGTTGCCGCCGCAGGCGCCCTGCAGCCGCACCAGCTCGTTGGCGATGGCCTCGAGCTGCGAGGGGTTGCGCGCCAGCATCACCGCGAGGCGCTGGTCGACGAAGGGGCGCACCGCGTAGTACTCCAGCGCCACCAGCCAGTCGTAGAGCAACGAGCGCGCGCGCTCCACGCGCGACTCGGCGCGGGCGAGGCGGTTGGCGAAGGCGAAGATGACCGCCGGGCTGCCGATGAGCTCGGTGAGGTTCTGCAGGCGGCTCTGCAGCGCCACCGAGCGGCCCTCCAGCAGCTGCGCGCGCTGCACCACCTGCAGGTACTCGAGCAGCCG
>CALNBU010000166.1 GCA_937875615.1 uncultured Archangium sp. | reverse complement strand
CGACGTGGAGGTGGAGCTCGGCGCGCTGGCGGCGCTGCGTGAAGAGGAGCGCCGCCAGCGGGGCCCGCGCCCACGGAAGCGCGAGGACTGACTCAGCCCCGCGTCCGCTCCAGCTCGGCCAGCGCCCGGCTCACGGAGAGCAGCGAGCGCTGACGCAGCACCGACTCCAGCGCGGCCGAAGGCCACCCCCGCCGTGTCGCCAGCTCCCGCGCCTCGCGGTGCAGGACCCCGACCAGCTCGTCTTCTACGCCGGTGCGTCGCAGCAGGCGGCCGAGGGCGCGCACGTAGTCCATGGTCGACGGGCCAGACACCGTCACCTCGTCCCGCGGCGGACCCATGCGCACCCCGCGGGCCCAGAAGAGCAGGGCGGTGAGGAACAGGAGCTGGAGCCCGGTGGCCAGGAGGTTGGCGGGTACCGCGGCGCGCGCCTCGTGGCCGCGCTCATCGAAGGCGAAGGGGCCGGGTAGCCCGGCCCAGAAGTGGGCGTTGTCGAGCAGCTCGAGGCGGGCGTTCTCCGCGAGGTCCGCGCCGGGCGCCACCCACACCAGCCCTGCCCCCACCGACTTCCGCCACAGCGTGCCGTGCTCGCCGAGCGCCTCGGCGTCGTCGACGTGCACCGAGCTGTCGGCCAGCACCCGCAGCCGGGTGACGCCGGGGAGCGCCCGGACCTGCACCGTGGCGCCGCCCACGTCGCTCAGCCCCGGCTCGTCGGAGAGCGGCACCAGCGGGCCCGGCCGCACGCCCAGCCAGTCGTTGAGGGCAGGTTGGGGCGCGAGGCGGGGCACCAGGTACACCAGCGTGCCGCCGCCCTCGACGAAGGCGCGCAGGGCGGCGACGTCTTCGGGCGGGTACTCGGAGCTGGAGGGCGCGGCCAGCACCAGGGTCTTCACCTCCGGCGCGTCGGCCGGCCTCAGCGCGCGGCCGTTCTCGGAGAGCCAGGTGGCGAGCACCGCCAGGCCGCGCGGACCGCGGTTGGTGACGCTGGGCGTGGGCGAGTCGCTGCCGGGGCGCTGCGCGGCGAAGCCGGCCACCAGGGCCAACAGCACCAGCGTCCCCAGCAGCGCCGCGCGCTTCACGTGGTGAGCCGCCGCACGTCGTCGAGGAAGCGCCGGGCCTCGGCGGAGGAGACCTCGCCCAGCGAGTAGAAGGTGCGGTCGAACCAGTCGAAGGCGTCGCTCACCACCGCCACCAGCTCCGGCGGCGCGCCGTGCGTGGGGAGCGCCGCGGCCAGCTCCCGGTTGGTGCGGGTGCGGTCCGGGCGGGCCAGCTGCCTGCGCTCCAACCAGGCCAGCAGCGAGAACAGCGCCTCCCGGATGGCCTCCCGGGGGTGCTCGGCCAGCAACGCCTCGGCGCGGTCGGCGTGCTCCCGGGGACTGTCCAGGTGCAGGGCGGCGTCGGGCACACTGGCGGACGGCGCGACGGCGCGCGGGCGCCGCCTTCGCCAGCGCAGCAGGGTGAAGAGCCCCACGGCCAGCGCCACCACCAACACCAGCACCCGGGTGGCGTTGGAGTAGGTCTGCGCGCCGCGCGTCTCGAACAGCGCCAGGAACCACGCCCGGGCCTGGTTGAACAGCGCGGCGAAGGCGCCGGAGTTGCGCTCGCGGGCGCGCTCGAAGCCAGGGCGCTCGTAGATGCCCGAGAGCTCGGTCATCGATTCGCAGGGCGGCTGCGCGCACGGCGCCGACAGCAGGACGAGCAGGGTGAGGGTGCTCATCGTCGCAGCGCCAGCTCGAGGTCGAGGCCTTCACGGCGCATGCGCATGTCGGCGTAGAAGAAGAATTGGAACACCACGTAGAGCGGCGCGACGATGGACCCGAGCACCGTCTGCACCACCTCGATGGGCACCAGCACCGCCGCGGGAACCATGGCCTCCAGCCCGCGGCCCGGCAGGAAGCTGGCGCCATAGGCCGCGCCGGCCAGGAGCGAGGGCAGGCTGGCCACCGCGCTCATCATCAACAGCACGCCGCCCATCACGGTGATGAGGATGGTAAGGCGCAGCTTCACCACCCCCAGCGCGCCGAGCAGCACCCGCCCCGAGGAGAGCGTGTCGGCGCGGCGGAAGGCGGTCCACGCGCCCACGTCCTCGACGGCCAACACCGCGGAGAGCAGCACGAAGCGGAGCACGAACCAGAGGAACACCAGCAGCGCGCCGCCCACCAGCCCCACGCCCGCCAGCACCATCAGCGTGGCGCCGAGCCCGGGGTTGTTGGCGAAGGAGGCCCACACCGCGCCCACCGCCAGCAGCACGCCCGGGAGCAGGAACAGCACCATCACCACCAGCGACCAGGCGAGGCTCAGCGCGAAGGCGCCCAGGGTGGCGGTCAACCGCTGGGCCGCGTGCCGGAGCGCGTCGGCGGCGCTGGGGGCTCCGGCGCCGACCAGCCGCTGCCACCCGTAGTGGGTCACCGCCACGCCGGAGATCTGAGAGACCAGCAACATGAAGCACACCGCGAGGCCCGCCAGCACGCCGGCGCCCAGGGCCTGGGGCAGCACGGTCTCCGGCGCTCGCTCGGCCAGCGACATCAGCTCTGCGCTGCTCATCAGGGGGAAGAGCGCGCGGGTGATGCCCTGCGTGGCCTTGAGGCCCGCCAGCTCCACCAGCTGGAAGCAGAGCATCATGAAGAACAGCGGACGCCAGTGCGCCCGCCAGAAGGTGACGGAGCGGTCGAGCAGCTCTCCGAGCGCGAGCGGACGAAGCATGGGGCGCCGGGCAGGCTACTCCAGGGCGCGCAGGAGCGCCTCGGTCGCGCGCGCGGCGTCCTCCGCGTGCATCACAGCGCCGATGACGGCGGCGCCGGCGAGCGGACGGAGCTGCGTGAGGGCCTCGGCGGTGAGGCCGCCCAGCGCGAAGGCCCGGCCAGCGGGCAGGGTGGCGGCCAGCGCGCGGAAGCCGGCGACGCCCAGCGGGGGGCGCTCCGCCGCCTTGCTGCGCGGCGAGAAGACGGGGCTGAGGAGGTAGGTGACGTCGGGCTCCGGCGCGGCGATCGGGCCGTGCAGCGCGCGGGTGATGGGACCGGCGAAGTCGGGCGTGGGGAGGTGCTCGGGCAGGTGGAGCCCGCACGCCAGCTCGCGCGCCAGCGCCGCGTCGGAGTTGATGAACAACGTGGGGCACGCCGCGCGGAGTCGCCGCGCGTCTTCGGCGAACCGGGTGCGGGAGGCTCCGTGGTGCCGATGCTGAATGGCCACGCGGGGGTCGACGGCCGCCGCCGCCGTGGCGCGCGCGAGGCAGTCGGGCACGCGCCAGTCGGTGATGACCACCAGCCTCACGTCACCAGGCCGGTCAGCGGACTGGAGGCCGACGCGTAGGCCTTCATGGGGATGCGGCCCGCGAGGAACGCCTCCCGACCCGCCTCCACCGCCAGCTTCATGGCCCGGGCCATGCGCACCGGCTCCTTCGCCTGCGCGATGGCGGTGTTCATGAGGATGGCCTCGACGCCCAGCTCCATGGCGATGGCCGCGTCGCTGGCGGTGCCCACCCCGGCGTCGACGATGACCGGCACCTTCACCTGCTCGAGGATGAGGCGGATGTTGTGCGGGTTGCGGATGCCGAGGCCCGAGCCGATGGGCGCCGCCAGGGGCATCACCGCGGCGCACCCCAGGTCGGCCAGCTTGCGCGCGGTGATGACGTCGTCGCTGGTGTAGGGGAGCACGGTGAAGCCCTCCTTCACCAGCACCCGCGCCGCCTTCAGGGTCTCTTCGACGTCGGGGTAGAGCGTCTTCTCGTCGCCCAGGACCTCGAGCTTGACCCACTTCGAGAGGCCCAGCTCCTCCGCCAGGCGGCAGGTCCGCACCGCGTCGTCGGCGGTGTAGCAGCCGGCGGTGTTGGGCAGCAGCGCCACGCGCGAGGTGTCGATCCAGTGGAGGAGCGAGTCTTCGCCCTTCGCGGTCAGGTCGAGCCGGCGCACGGCCACGGTGACCAGCTCGGCGCCCGACGCCTCGTGGCAGGCCTTCATCTCGGCGTGCGTGCGGTACTTGCCGGTGCCCACGATGAGCCGGCTGTTGAAGGTCTTTCCTGCGATGACGAGTGACATCAGCCGCCTCCGACGAAGGTGACGATCTCCAGGCGGTCTCCCGCCCGGAGTCGGGTGTCCGGGTGCCGCGCCTTGACCACCACCTCGGTGTTCAGCTCCACCGCGACGCGCGGCGCCCGGACGGCGAGGTGTTCGAGCAACCCGGCGACCGTGAGATCATCAGGCACCTCGAGGGACTCGCCGTTGACGTGGAGCTGCATGGCGTCCCCATAACTTCGTTTGACTCGGATCTCCACGCACCTCATAGTCCGCGCCCGACATGCGCTTCCCCCTCATCGCTTTCGTGGTCCTCTCTGCCTGCGCTTCGCCGCGCGCCGGAGAAGACTGCAACCAGGCTGGCTTCCTCTGCGAGTCGCAGGCCAGCGCGCTCGAATGCAAGCTCGGCACCTGGGAGTCGCTGCCCTGCAAGGGGCCCAACGGCTGCCTGCGAGACGATGACACCATCAAGTGCGACATGACCGGCAACGTCGAGGGCGACAACTGCGCCTCGTCGGCTGCGGGCAAGGGGCTGTGCACCGCCGACAACAAGGGCACGTTGGAGTGCCGCGACGGCAAGCTGGTGAAGACCAACGAGTGTCGCAGCTGCCGCATCGACGGTGAGACCGTCGTCTGCGAGCCTTGACGGCGCTTCGCGCAAACCAACTGGGCGCCACGTTTTTTTCAACGCACTTCGTCCGCGGGGAGCTCCCGTGGAAAGTGGCGATTCCTCGCAGTGCCCGGAGTGTCTCGTGAGTCTCCTTCGTCTCCCCTTGTTCGTGGCGGTCGTGTGTTTGACCGCTTGCCCATTTTCGCCGGCTGAAGAAGTGGACGGTGGTGTTGGCGGCGGCGCTGCGACGGGCGGCGGTACGGCCACGGGCGGTGGCGCTGCGACGGGTGGTGGCACGGCCACGGGCGGCGGCGACGCGACGGGCGGTGGCGACGCGACGGGCGGTGGTGACGCGACGGGCGGTGGTGACGCGACGGGCGGTGGTACTGCGACGGGCGGCGGGACGGCGAC
>CALNBU010000165.1 GCA_937875615.1 uncultured Archangium sp. | reverse complement strand
AGCGTGGCCTTGTTCTTCGGGTTGATCTCCGCCGAGTCGTTCATGCGGATGGCGTCTTCACTGTAGAAGCCGGCGATGGCCTGCGCCGCCTGCGCGCCGTGGTGGAGCCGGAACTCGTCGCGGGAATAGAGGATGACGTCGCAGGGCTTCTCGCGGGCGGCGCCCAGGATGCGGTCCACGCTGACGCGCGACTCCTCGAGCGCGCCCTGCACGCTGCCCTCGTATTCGGCGCGCTGCCCGAAGTCGCGCTTCTGGTTGAAGTAGCGGATACGGAAGTACTGGTTCTGGCGGACCCGGTTCCCGTTCTCGTCGGTGGAGGTCTCGTAGCTGCGGCTGGTGGTCCGCGCCTCCGGCGGCGGACGTCGGCCCGGCACCGGGAAGGCGTCCTGCTCCTGCGCGCGACCGCTGTCCGCCCCACCCGCGCCGGCGCCGGCGACGGGCCCGGGCGAGGTCTCGCCCTGCAGCGTCCCCAACAGCCGCTTCGCCTCCGCCGCCTCCTTCGACTTCGGAGGCACCTTGCGCAGGGCCGCCCGCGCCTCTTCGGGCTGCCCGTCTTCCAGGTACAGGCGCCCCAGCTCCAGGCCGAAGCGGCCGTCTTTGGGGAACCTGGTGAGCCCCACCCGCAGCGCGTCTTCCGCGGCGCTGCGCTGCTCGCTGCGGGTGCCGGTGACCGCGGTGCACAGCAGCCCATCGGCCGTGGGGTTGAAGGCCACGCTCTTCTCACCGAGCGAGTAGGCCATCACCGGGTCTTCTCCCTGGAGCGCCTCACAGCCCTTGAGCAACGCCGCCGCCACCTTCGCCCGGTCGCCCTTCGACCCCGAGGGCGACGCGGCGGCGAAGCCCAGGTACAGCTCCTCCCAGCTCCCCTCGCCCGCCAGCTTCGTGGCCTGCGCCGCGGTGGGAGGAGCGGCCAACAGGAGCAGGAGGAGCGCAGCCATGAGCGCCTCCTAGAACTGCCAGCTGGTGAGGATGCGCCCGAAGTCCGCCAGCTCCTCGCGCTTCTGTCCCGCCGGCGCGCTGGCGTTGACCAGGCGGTCGTTGATGGCCGCCAGGCGCTTGCTCATCACCGCCGCCAGGTTGGCCACCACCTTGAGCGCCGCCACCGAGTCCCTCTTGATGAGCGCCTTCACGCCCCGGCTGGGGATGGTGACCAGCTTCACCTCCGAGAGCGCGACCGCGGTGGCCGAGCGCGGCTCGTCGGAGACGAGGCCCATCTCTCCCAGCACGGTGTGCTGCCCCAGCGTCGCCAGCTCCACGCCCCGCCGCGTCACCTGCACGTCGCCAGAGAGGATGATCACCAGCGCGTCGCCCTCGTCGCCTTCGTTGAAGAGCGTGGCGCCCCGGCCCACCGTCTTCTCGGTGGCCGCCTCGAAGAGCTCCGCGCCCTCCTGCTCAGAGAGGCCCTCGAAGATGGGCAGCGGCAACAACTTCGTCATCAGCTGAGTCGGGATGCTCATGTCGTGTTCCTCTTCTCGTTCTCTTCAGATGCCGCGCAGCACGGTGGCCTTGCCCACCCGGCCGATGGCCAGCACGTACGCGCTGGTGCGCAGCGGCAGCTTCCGGGAGCGGCTGATCTGCCCCACCTTCTCGTAGGCCTCGGCCATCACCCGCTCCAGCTCCTGGTGGACCCGCTCCTCGTCCCAGCTGACGTGCTGGAGGTTCTGCACCCACTCGAAGTAGCTCACCGTCACGCCGCCGGCGTTGGCGAGGATGTCGGGCACCACCAGCACGCCGCGCTGCTCGAAGAGCTCGTCGGCCTCCGGAGTGCAGGGCGCGTTGGCGCCCTCCAGCACGATGCGCGCGCGCACCTCCTTCGCCACGTGCTGGTCGATGACGCCGCCGATGGCCGCCGGCACCAGCACGTCGCAGTCGGCCACCAGGATGTCTTCGGTGGCGCAGGCCCGCCCGCCGCCGAAGCCCTTGACGCTGCCGTGGCGCCGCACGTGCTCGAACAGCGCCGGCACGTCGAGGCCCGCCTCGTTGAGCAGCCCGCCGTGCACGTCGCTGACGCCCACCAGCACCGCGCCGGCCTCGTGGAAGAGCCGCGCCACGTGGCTGCCGACGTTGCCGAAGCCGTGCACCGCCAGCCGGGTGCCCTGCAGCGGCAGGCCCACGTCGCGGAGAATCTGCCGGGCGATGGCCAGCAGCCCGCGCGCGGTGGCCGACTCGCGGCCGCGGCTCCCGTAGAGCTCCACCGGCTTGCCGGTCACCACCGCCGGAGAATGGCCATTGTACTTGCTGTACTGGTCCATCAACCACGCCATCACCTGCGGGTTGGTGTTCATGTCGGGCCCGGGGATGTCGCGGGTGGGGCCGATGACCTCGTGAATCTGGTCGACGAACTTGCGGGTGAGCCGCTCGAGCTCCTTGTGCGAGAGCGTCGAGGGGTCGACGGCGATGCCGCCCTTCGCGCCGCCGTAGGGGAGATTCACCACCGCGGTCTTCCACGTCATCAGCGACGCCAGCCCCTGCGACTCCTCCGCGTCGACCTGCGGGTGGTAGCGCAGCCCTCCCTTCATGGGCCCGCGCGAGTTGTCGTGCTGACAGCGGTAGCCGGTGAAGGTGCGGATCTCTCCGTTGTCGAGCTCGATGGACACCTGCACCTTGAGCTCGCGGAGCGGCGTGATGAGCAGCCGCTCGATGCGCTCACCGACGTCCATGATGCGGGCTGCCTTCTTGAAATAATGATGCGCGGCGTCTGCCGATGTCATGGTGTGGGAAGATAGGCCCCAGCTAAAAGGTGCGTCCAATGATTCACGCCTCGACCTCACGGGCCGCCGCAGCGTCGGCCTGGCTCGTGATCCTCCCCCTCGCCTGCGGCGACGCCCAGCCGGTGCCCTGCACCCGGGCCAACTGTGACGGGTGCTGCCAGCAGGGCGAGTGCGTCGGGACCGACGACCAGAGCGCTGGCGCCTGCGGCACCGGCGGCGCCGAGTGCCGGGTGTGCATCGCCGGCCAGACCTGCACCTCGGGGAGCTGCCTCGGCGCCACGGACGGCGGCGGGC
>CALNBU010000164.1 GCA_937875615.1 uncultured Archangium sp. | reverse complement strand
GCTGGCGGGCCACCTTGAGCTCGTCGGTGGAGAGCTGCTCCAGCGCCCGGCGGGTGACCTCGGCGGGCAGCTCTTCGAAGAGGCGCGTGCGGTCGTCGGGCGCCATCTCGTCGAGCACCGCCGCCATCTGCTCGGAGCCCAGCGTCTGGATGATCTCGGTCTGTTGCTCGAGCGGCAGGTACTCGAAGGTGACGCCCGCCACGTCGCGCGGCAGCACGCGAAACAACAACCCCGAGTCTTCAGGCGGGAGATCTTCGAGGATCTCCGCGATGTCGGCGGGGTCGACCTCTTCGAAGGCGACGCGCAGCGACTCCCAGTCGCGCTTGCGAATCAGCTCCTCGTACTCGGGTTTGAGCAGATGGCCGAGCACGGACCCTCAGCGTGGTGAAGCTAGAGGACCTTCTTGAAGGACTCTTCGAGCTTCGCCCTGGGCACCGCGCCGACGAGCTGATCGACCACCTTGCCGCCCTTGAAGAGCAGCAGGGTGGGGATGGAGCGGATGCCGAACTGCTGGGCGATCTGCTGGTTCTCGTCGACGTCGACCTTGGCGATCTTCACCTGGCCCTTGTACTGGGTGGCCAGCTCTTCGAGCGCCGGCGCGATGGCGCGGCACGGCGCGCACCAGGTCGCCCAGAAGTCGACCAGCACGGGCGTCGCCGAGTCGAGCACTTCGTTCTTGAACGTCGCATCCAGGACCGTAACGGTGTCTTTGCTCATGGGCTTTGTGTTTAATACCCAAGTCCGTGCCGTGCAGGGCAGCAAAAGGAACTGAGGAAACGTGAAGCTCTTTCTCCCGCAGAAGACGCTCGAGGAGTGGGCGCTGGCCGACAAGGCCGACCTCGCCGACGGCAAGCTGGTGGTGAAGGACGGGGGCAGCATGCACCCGGTCACCTCCGCCGTGCACTTTCAGAAGCTGGCGTCGGGCGAAGACGCCCTCGGGTTGCTGCATCGGGTGAAGACCACGGAGCAGCTCACGGCCCTCAACGCCGAGCACTTCGCCGATTCGTGCATCGTGGGCGACGTGGCCTACGAGGTGGTGGAGGGCTACATCACCGAGGTGCAGCCGGGGGCGGCGGCGAAGGTCGACCCCAAGAAGAAGAGCAGCTCGCCGGAGGCGGACCTGCTGGCGGCGTTCATCCTCGACAAGATGTAGCCATGGCCCGGGTGCTCGTGTTGACGAGGCCGGAGGCGTCGGCCGATCTGGCCTTCTTGCTGGAAGAAGAAGGTCACCAGCCGCTGTTCTGGCCGCTGGTGGAGGTCTCGGAGGTGACCGCCGGGTTGCGCGCCGCGGCGGAACAACTGGGCCGCTTCAGCGCGGTGATCGCCATGGGCCGGGGACCCTTGCAGGCATTGCTCGAGGCGACCGTCGGCGCGGGCTCTCGCGAGGCCATGCCCCGGGTGCAGTGGCTGGTGTCGGACGAGCCGGGCGCGCGGGTGCTGGAGCGCCTGGGCGGCACCGCGCGGGTGCCGGGCGATGGGAAGTGGACATCGGCCATCTCCGGGCTGTTGACGGCCGACGACGACGTGCTGGTGGTGCACGACGCGGTGTTGCCGGAGATCATCGTCGACGCGCTGGAGGCGGCCGGCACCCGGGTGACGGAGGTGGTGTTGCCGCCCACGCCTCGGCTCGAGTTCGCAGACGCCGGAGACGCGCAGGTGGTGATCATCCACTCCGCGGCGGAGGGCGAGGCGTGGGTGGAGGCGACGCGGTCGCCGAACGCGCATGCGCCCGACGAGTACTGTTGTGGGCCGCACGCGCCGGCCGAGGCACCTGTGGCCCGTCAGTTGGTGGCGCCGGAGAAGGTGCGGGTGGTGACGGCCAGCGCCGCTGCGGCGCAGGCCCTGGAGTCGCTGGGCGTGGAGGTGCACGCCAGGGCCGCAGGTCCGGGCGCCGACGCGGTGGTCGACGCCACGCTGGGCCTGCTGGCGGGCTGAAGGGGCCTACAGCTTCTCGACGACGCGGATGTCGAGGCTCACCGGGTCCTGCGGCGTCGAGTCGTGCAGCTTCTGGCAGGTCTCGCCCAGGATCTCGACGGCGCGGTCGCCGTCGTAGCGGTAGTCGACGTCGACCGTCAGCGTCTGGCCATCGACGATGACGGCGAGGAAGCGGGGGTCGGACGGGCGCGTCGACAGCACCTGCTGGCAGGGGTCGGAGTCGATGTTCTTGAGGATCTCCTCGAGGGCGAGCGACAGCGCGGCTCCGTCGGCGGCCGCGTAGTACTTCGTCTCGCACAGCTTGGTGACCGGGTCGCAGGCCTCCGCACCGCAGGCGTCCTGGTTCTTCTTGCAGTTGCGGGCGAAGCCGCCGGCCTCGGCCATCGCGTTCAGCACCGCCGGGGCGTCGCCGCCGACGAGATCTGCACCGAAGCCGACCACGATGGTCTTGATGGAGCGGTCCGTGGCGAGCTCGGAGATGACGCCCACGGAGCCGTCGCCGTCGAGGCAGCCGATGGAGCACGCATTCTGGGCCGCCGTCTGGGCGATGTTGCACGAGGCGATGGTGCACGCGCAGGCCTCGATCCGCGGCGCGTCGCAGTTGGGCGCGCAGTCGCAGAGGTTCTGGACATTGACGGGGCTGCAGTTGGGCAGACCGTCGGTGAGGAGCAGGATGTAGTCGCCGCGGTTGTCGTTGTTGCCCGAGACCGAGCGGTTGAGCTCCGGCTCCTGGGCGACGAAGAACACGGACCCGGAGGTCGGCGTGCCGCCGAGCGCGGTGATGCTCTGGATGCGCTCATTCACCTGCTGCGCCTGCTGGGCCAGGGTCGACTCGGTGCCCACGTCGTCGACGGTCGCGGTGGGGAGCGCCACGTCGACGGTGTTCGCCGGCGCGCACTGGTCGGCCGGCACGGGGTAGGTGACGAGGCCGTAGCGGGCGATGGTCCCGGAGGTACCGAAGAAGGTGTTCATCGCCGACTTCATTTCATCCAGCCGGGAGGGGCCGCCGGGGTTCCCCGCGTTGGCCGGGAGGTTCATCGAGCCGGACTTGTCGACCAGCAGCATGATGTTCGGCTTGAGCAGGGTGGCACTGATGGTCTGCGGGTGGCTGGTCTGCGACACCGCGACCGGCGTGACCCGCTCGAAGTCGTAGGTCTGACAGGTCACCAACCCCACCGAGAGGGCCAACACCGGAAGTACACGATTCATGGGCGGGGACCCTATCAGCCTCGCCCGCGCGACTCCACGACGTGAATCGAAGCTTGACCCCACCACCGTGAGAGTGAAAAGAGACCCGCGTTTGAAGCAGCGAACGGAACGGCCCTTGACACCCGGGAGTGCTGGGAGGTAAGCGGGCCGCCCTTTTCAGTAGTTTCGTCTCTTTCAGGAATTTCATGCCGACCATCAACCAGCTCATCCGTAAGGGCCGCGAGCAGCTCCGCTACAAGTCGAAGAGCCCCGCCCTGAAGGCCAACCCGCAGAAGCGCGGTGTTTGCACGCGCGTCTACACCACGACCCCCAAGAAGCCGAACTCCGCGCTGCGCAAGGTGGCCCGTGTTCGTCTGGTGAACGGCGTCGAGGTGACCTCGTACATCCCCGGCGTCGGCCACAACCTGCAGGAGCACTCGGTGGTGCTGATTCGCGGTGGCCGTGTGAAGGATCTCCCCGGTGTCCGCTACCACATCATCCGCGGCACCCTCGACTCGGTTGGCGTGCAGGGCCGAAAGCAGAGCCGTTCGAAGTACGGCGCCAAGCGTCCGCAGTAATCACCTTCTGGAGAATCAATAGATGCCTCGCCGTCGCGTACCCAATAAGCGCAAGATCAATCCGGATCCGAAGTTTCAGGATCGTCTGGTCGCGAAGTTCATGAACGACCTCATGCGGAAGGGCAAGAAGTCCACCGCCGAGGGCGTGGTCTACGGTGCCTTCTCGCTCATCGAAGAGCGGGCGAAGGAAGAGCCGCTGAAGGTCTTCAAGCGCGCGCTCGACAACGTCAAGCCGGTGCTCGAGGTCAAGAGCCGCCGCGTCGGTGGCGCCACCTACCAGGTCCCCGTGGAGGTCCGTCAGGATCGCCGCGTGGCGCTGGGCATGCGCTGGATCATCTCCTACGGCAAGGCACGTGGCGAGAAGACCATGATGGAGAAGTTGGCCGGCGAGATCATGGACGCCTCCAACAACCGCGGCAACGCGGTGAAGAAGCGCGAAGACACGCACAAGATGGCCGAGGCCAACAAGGCCTTCTCGCACTACCGCTGGTAACTCAGCGAGCGCGGTCTTCATCCAAGGCTCCGGGTCGACCGACCCGGGGCCTTTCTCATTTCCCAGGCGGACGTGCTGAGCGCCCGCCCCAGGTCTCTCTCCGGCTCACAAAGGCACGCCCGTCATGGCTCGCGACACCTCGCTCGATCGGTACCGCAACATCGGCATCATGGCCCACATCGACGCGGGCAAGACCACCACCACCGAGCGGTTTCTGTTCTACGCCGGCGCCATCCACAAGATGGGCGAGGTGCATGAGGGCACCACCACCACCGACTGGATGCCCCAGGAGCGCGAGCGCGGCATCACCATCACCGCCGCGGCCATCACCTGCTTCTGGGAGCGCGATCGCCAGAAGTACCGCGTGAACATCATCGACACGCCCGGCCACGTGGACTTCACCATCGAGGTGGAGCGATCGCTGCGGGTGCTGGACGGCGCGGTGGCGGTGTTCGACGGGAAGAACGGGGTGGAGCCGCAGAGCGAGACGGTGTGGCGACAGGCCGATCGCTACAAGGTGCCGCGCATCTGCTTCATCAACAAGATGGACGCCATCGGCGCCGACTTCGAGCTCTCGGTGGCCTCCATCCGCGAGCGCCTCGAGGCCAACGCGCTGGTGCTGCAGCTCCCGCTGGGGTCCGAGAAGGAGCTGCGCGGCGTCATCGACCTGGTGCGGATGAAGGCCGTGGTCTTCGACAGCTCCGCGCAGGGCAGCACCTTCCGCGACGAGGAGATCCCCGCGGAGCTCGCGGCCAACGCCCAGGCGTATCGGGTGAAGTTGGTCGAGCAGGTAGCGGAGCTCGATGACGCGCTGATGGAGAAGTATCTGGAGGGTGCGGAGCTGACCGAAGCGGAGCTCCGTCAGGCGATCCGCAAGGGGACCATCGCGCTCAAGGTCTTCCCGGTGTTCTGCGGCTCGGCGTACCAGCACAAGGGCGTGCAGCCGCTGCTCGACGCGGTGGTCGACTATCTCCCCGGGCCGCTCGACGTCCCGCCGGTGCACGGTCTCGACAAGGACGGCAACGACGTGGTGCGCGAGACGAAGGACGACGCGCCCTTCTCCGCGCTGGCCTTCAAGATCGCCAACGACTCGTACGGCACGTTGACCTTCATTCGCGTGTACTCGGGGAAGCTCGAGTCGGGGACCGCGGTGTGGAACACGGCCAAGAAGAAGCGCGAGCGGGTGGGGCGCCTGGTGCAGCTCCGGGCCGACAAGCGCGACGAGGTCTCCGAGTGCTACGCAGGGGACATCTGCGCCATCGTGGGCCTGAAGCTGGCCACCACCGGCGACACCCTGTGCACGGAGAACGCGCCGGTGCTGCTCGAGAAGATCGAGTTCCCGGATCCGGTCATCCAGCTCGCGCTCGAGCCGCGCAGCACCGAGGACGCCGACAAGCTGCAGGTGTCGTTGCAGAAGCTGGCGGTCGAGGACCCCAGCTTCCGGGTGAAGATCGACGAAGAGACGGGGCAGACCATCATCGCCGGCATGGGTGAGCTGCACCTGGAGATCATCGTCGACAGGCTCAAGCGGGAGCACAAGGTGGAGGCCCGCGTCGGCAAGCCGCAGGTCGCCTATCGCGAGACGGTGACGGGCTCGGGCGCCGCCGCGTACACCTACGAGAAGGTGATCGGCGGAAAGAACCAGTTCGCGCAGGTCGGGCTCAAGGTCTCGCCCAACGAGAAGGGCAAGGGCTTCACCTACGAGAACACCGCCAGCGAGCTGCAGATCCCGAAGGCGTTCCGGGCCGCGGTGGAGTCAGGCGTCACCAGCGCGCTCTCGCGCGGCGTGGTGGCGAGCTACCCCATCATCGACGTGCGGGTGGAGGTGACCAGCGGCGCCTTCCGCGACGGTGAGTCGGACGAGGTCGGCTTTCAGGTCGCCGCGTCGCAGGCCTTCGGTGAGGCCTGCAAGACCGCGCGCGCGGTGTTGCTGGAGCCGCTGATGAACGCGGAGATCACCGTGCCCGCGGAGAACATGGGCGCGGTCATCGGCGACGTGAACGCCCGGCGGGGCAGCATCCGGGGAATGAACCAGCGCGGAGCGATGCAGGTGATCGACGCCGGGGTGCCGCTCTCGGAGATGTTCGGCTACGTGGACTCGCTGCGGACGCTCACCCAGGGGCGCGGCAGCTACACCATGCAGTTCGGCTACTACGCGGAGATCCCCGAGAACGTGCTCAAGCCGCTGCTGCTGCGCATCCGCGGCTATTGAGGCTGCGCGTCAGCGGAACCGCGGGGTGTTCTGGAAGCGGGTGAGGGGCGGCTGCACCGCCGGCGCCGTGGCCTGGGGTTGGAGCGCCTTGATCGACAGCCCGATGCGCTTCCGCGGGAGGTCGACCTGCAGCACCTTCACCTTCACCCGGTCGCCCACCTTCACCACCTCCGAGGGATCCTTCACGAAGCGGTGGGAGAGCTCGCTGACGTGCACCAGCCCATCCTGGTGCACGCCGAGGTCGACGAAGGCTCCGAAGGCCGCCACGTTGGTGACGACGCCGTTCAACACCTGGCCGGGCTTCACGTGGCCCAGCTCGGTGATGTTCGGGTCGAAGCCGACGTCGGTGAACTCGGCGCGGGGATCCCGCCCGGGCTTCTTCAGCTCCTGCACGATGTCGTTGAGGGTGGGGAGGCCGACCTCCGCGTCGACGTACCGCTGCACGTCGATCTTCGCGGCCGCCGCGTCGTTCCCGACCAGCACCTTGCGGGCGACGCCGAGGTCCTTCGCGATGCGCGCCACCAGCGCGTAGCGCTCGGGGTGCACCGCGCTGGCGTCGAGCGGCTCTGCGCCCGCGCTGATGCGGAGGAACCCGGCGCACTGCTCGAAGGCCCGCGCGCCCAACCGCGGCACGTCCTTCAGCTTCGCGCGCGACTCGAAGGCGCCGTGCCTGGCGCGGTGGTCGACGATGGCCTGCGCCAACGCCGGCCCGAGGCCGGACACGTAGCGGAGCAGGGTCGGCGAGGCGGTGTTCAGCTCGACGCCCACCTTGTTCACGACGGCCTCCACCACGCGATCGAGCGAGGCGCCCAGCGCCGGTTGGTCGACGTCGTGCTGATACTGGCCGACGCC
>CALNBU010000163.1 GCA_937875615.1 uncultured Archangium sp. | reverse complement strand
CGAAGGCCTGGGCGCGGGTGGCGCGGCGCTACGTCAACCAGAAGCGCGACTTCCTGGTGAAGCAGGAGCACGCCGACGCCCTCGCCACCGAGGTGCCGAACGCCTCGGTGTGCGGCGGCGACGACGCCATCGAAGGGGTGCTGCGGTTGACGCCGCGGCTGCAGCCGAAGGATGGCGGCTTCGAGGTGGAGCTGACCGGGACGCTGCAGCGCTGCGCCGACGGGCGCGAGGCGTGGCGGGCCACGGCGGCGGGCAGCTTCCCCTCGAAGGACGAGCGCCTGGTGGAGGTCACCGCCATCTACGTGCAGGAGTTCGGCGCGGCGGTGGAGCCCTTCATCGCGCCGGCCTTCAACGTGCTGCGACCGCTGCTCGACACCCTGCCGCAGCCCGCGCTGACCGAGGCCGACCTCGACGAGAAGCTGACGCTCGACTGAGCGCACTTTTAAGGTCACTTAAGGGCGCGAAGGGCCGCCGGGCGCCGATGCTCCGGCCATGACTCGTCTGATTCCGTTCATCCTGATTCTTGCGGGGGCGTGCGTCCCCGAAAACTCCACCACCGATGGCGGCGTTTCTGGTGGGGGCGCCGGTGGAGGTGCCAGCGGCGGTGGTACCGGTGGCGCGGGTGGCGGAGCCACTACCTCGGACTGGGTGGAGCGAAGCCACACCTGCCCCGGCATCAACCGCGTCGACGCCCTGCACCTCGACGACGACGGCGCGCTGTGGCTGGGCTGCGGCTCCGGCAACGTGGGCAACGGGTTGTTCCGCAGCACCGACGAAGGCCAGAGCTGGAGCCAGCCGGTCTCGTCGCTCTCGACCATGCGGGTCACCAGCATCTCCCGCGGCGGCGACGGCGCGCTGTACGTGGGCGGCACCGCCAGCGGGGTGATGGCGGTGCGCGTCGACACCGCGGCCTCGCCCATGACGGCCACCGACTTCCTCACGCCCGTCAACACCGTGGGGCGCCAGTTCATCGTGGGTGGGCTGCGGGTGCGCGCCGACGGCACGGCGCTGGCGGAGTCGCTCAACGGCACCGACCTGCTGTACCGCCCGGCGTCCACCACCGGCGCCTCGGCCTCGGAGTGGACCGAGGCCTCGGCCTCGCTGGCCCCCGTGCGGCAGATGCTGGACCTCATCCTCGTCGATGGGCGCTTCGTGGGCGCGGGCAGCACCATCGCCCAGCCGCCGGTGCTGTTCCTGCCGTCGCGGGCTGCGGCGGCCGACCCCTGGGCCTTCGAGCAGATTGAGCTGTCCTCCCGCTTCGACGGCGAGCTGTGGGGCGTGGCCGCCGACGCGCAGCGGCTGGTGGCGGTGGGCGTCGACCAGGACGCCGACGTGGGGAAGATTTTCGTCTCCGGCGCCGACCGCTACGAGGTGGCCGACTACACCAGCCACGACGTCTCGGCGCTGGTGGGCCGTGAGAAGACCTGGGCCCGCGGCGTGTGCATGCGCGGCCAGCGCGTGGTGGTGGTGGGCGAGGTGCAGCCGCTGCGCGATGACACCGGCTTCGTATTGCTCTCGGACAACGGCGGGGAGTCCTTCACCAACATCACGCCTCCGGGCGTGGGGGGGAGCGTCTCGAAGTGCGCGGTGCGTGCCGACGGCTCCATCGTCGCCGCGGGCGCCGGAGGCTGGGTGGGCTTTCACCCCTGAAGCGAGTGGTCGGTGGTGTAGGGTCGCGGGGTGATGCAGTGGTTGGGTCGGTTCAAGACGCCACGCGCCATTCGTACGCGTGGCGCCTTCCATGTGTACGCGGCGGCGGAGCGCCTGGCGGGGGCGCCGCGTACGGTGGTGGTGCCCGCCCCGCGACTCGCCGGCTCTCAAGAAGCTGAAGCCTGCCTCCAGCGCCTGGCGGCGGCGCACGCCTCGGTCTCCGGGCCCGGGTTGGCGGTGTTGGCGGACACCGGCAGCCATGAGGGGCTCCCCTGGGTGTCCTTCGCCGCCGACGTGATGTTGGACGGGGAGACGGCCATCGACCGCCTCGGCCGCGCGCGGGTGAAGGTGGGCTACCACGAGGCCATGGCGGTGGTGGAGCAGCTGGCCCACGCGCTGGCCGCGGCCCACGAGGCGTCGCCGGCGGCGGTGTTCGGGGCGCTCTCCTGGGCCAACGTCCTCATCACCCGCACCGGCGCGCCGGTGATGATGGGGCTGGGGCACAACGTGCTGGCCTTCGACGAGCGCGGTGCCCTCTCGGGCGCGCCCTCGGTGTACCTGGCGCCGGAGGTGGCGGCGGGCATGCCGGCTTCACCCGGCGCCGACCTCTACGCCTTCGTTCAGCTGCAGC
>CALNBU010000162.1 GCA_937875615.1 uncultured Archangium sp. | reverse complement strand
GCCGAGGCCACTCCGCCAGCGACGGCGAAGACGATGAAGGCCATGGCGAACAGCATGTTCAGGATGCGGCTCATGGTCAGATGCCCCTCACGCGCGGCGCGCCGAACTCACGGTAGCCCGGCGGACGGCCGTCGGCACTCGACGGCAGCGGATTGATGCCCGGCTTCTCCCGGTCCGGCGGAGAGGCCTTGTCCCAGTTGAACTCGGCGAACTCGGACACCTGCCCCGAGAGCGCCCGCCACACGTCGCGCGCGGAGGCCGCGGCGGACTCGCCGCCCAGCTCGCGCGTCAGCTCCGTGGCCCACTTCCAGTGCGGCACCGCGTCCCCCTTGGAGGGGTACGCCTTGCGGAAGCGCTGGGTGATGCCGTCCTGTTGGGTGAACGTGCCCTCGTCCTCGATGTGCGCGGAGGCCGGCAGCAGCACCGTGGCCTGCGCCGTCACCGGGGACTCGTTCTGCGCCTGGGCGACGAACACCTCCAGCGACGCGACCACTTCCGCGAACGCGGCCGCGTCCGTGGGGACCTCCGTGCCCAGCGCGTAGAGCGCCTTCACCTGGCCGGCCTTGATGGCGGGGGTGAGCTCCTCGAAGCCCTTGAGCGACAGCCCCAGGCCCTTGGCGATGAGCGCCAGGCCCTGGCGGTTGGGGTTCTTGTCCGCCGTCATCAGGTAGTGGTCCGCCTTGCCCTGCGGACGGCCACCGACGAACACGGACGTCACGCCCAGCACCGTCTTGGCGAACGTCAGGCCCGCGAGCAGGTCCTCGTTGGACGCAAGCGGCGAGGCCAGCACCGCGAGCTGCTTGGAGCCCGCGAGCGGCTTGAGCGCCTTGGCCGCGCCGAGCGCGGCGTCCTTGCGCGTGAGCACCGGCTGCACCGTGCCGGGGGCCTGCAGGCCGCGGCCCACGCGGGCGGACAGCACGCGGCCCACGTTCAGGTCCTTGTACGACAGGCGGCCCTGGTCGCACATCCAGCTCTTGTTGATGGCCTCGTTCTCACGCGGGCGGTAGCGGTAGGTGTCCTGGGACATCCAGTCCGCGGAGATGCTGCAGCCGCGCGAGCAGCCCGTGCAGACGGACGGCGTGGCGGACAGGAACCAGGAGCGCGCCTTGAAGCGGAAGTCGCGGGAGAGCAGGGCGCCCACCGGGCACACGTCCACGGTGTTCAGCGAGTAGTTGCTGTCCAGCTCGTTGCCCGGGAAGACGTCGATGCGCTCGTGGCTGCCACGGCCGAAGACGCCCAGCTGCGGCTCCTTCGGGATCTCATTCATGAAGCGGACGCAGCGCGTGCAGATGATGCAGCGCTCCTGATCCAGCACGACGCGGGGCCCCAGCACCTTGCGCTTGTGCTTGAGGGCCTTGGTGCCCTCCAGGCGCGAGGGCTTGTAGTCGTACTTCATGTAGTAGTCCTGCAGCTTGCACTCACCGGCCTGGTCGCAGATGGAGCAGTCGACCGGGTGGTTGAGGAGCAGGAACTCCATCACCGCGCGCTGCTGCTCCTTGACCTTGGGGGTCGTGGTCTTGATGACCTGACCCTCGGCCATGGGCGTCTGGCAGGCGGGGACGAGCTTGGGCGCGTTGGACGCCTCGATGAGGCAGATGCGGCAGTTGGCCGCGATGGAGAGGCGCGGGTGGTAGCAGTAGTAGGGGATCTCGGAGCCGACGGTCTTGGCGGCCTCGATCATGTTGGTGCCGGGCTTGGCGATGACCTCGCGACCGTCGATGGTCAGCGTGATGAAGCCGGGGTTCTTCGGCGGCGGCGGGCCCGGAGGAGGTGCGGGCTTCGGAGCTTCTGGCTTCTTGTCGTCACTCATTGCTCGACCTCTCCGCCGATCATGTTGATGGTGTCAAAGGTGGGGATCAGGTCGGCCAGCATCTTGCCCTCACACATGTGTGCGAGGCCCGCGAGGAGCTGGTAGCCCGGCGCGCGCACGTGCAGCTTGTAGGGGCGCCCGGAGCCGTCGGAGCGGATGTACCAGCCCAGCTCTCCGTTGGCGGACTCGGTGGCGCTGTAGATCTCGCCGGCGGGCACGGGCACGCCCTCCATCACCAGCTTGAAGTGCGCGATGACGCCCTCGATGGAGTTGTAGACGTTCTCTTTGGGCGGCAGCGCGATGCGCCAGTCGTCGACCATCACCGGCCCGCCAGGGAGCTGGTCGAGCGCCTGTCGGACGATCTTGATCGACTCGGCGATCTCGATGACGCGCATGTAGTAGCGGTCGAAGTTGTCGCCGTTGTGACCCACCGCCACATTGAAGTCGAAGCGGTCGTAGACCCAATACGGCTTCTTCTTGCGCAGGTCGTAGTCGACGCCGCAGGCGCGCAGGCAGGGGCCGGTGAAGCCGAAGCTCAGCGCGTCATCCCTGGTGATGATGCCGGTGCCGCGGGTGCGGTCGGTGAAGATGCGGTTGCGCGAGAGCAGGGTGTCGATCTCGCCCGCGAACTCCTCGATCTTCACCAGCGTCTTCTCGACCTTCTCCACCCAGCCGTCGGGGAGGTCGCGGTTCAGGCCGCCGATGCGCCCGAAGTTGGTGGTGAGCCGCGCGCCCGTCAGCTCGGTGATGCGGTCGGTGATGATGTCGCGCGCCTCGATGGCGTAGAGGAACGAGGCGAAGCCGCCGAGCTCCATGGACAGCGCGCCGGCGGTGGTGAGATGGCTGGCGATGCGGTGAAGCTCCGCGCCGATGACGCGGATGTACTTGGCCCGCTCGGGGATCTCGATGCCGATGAGCTGCTCGACCGCGGTGAGGTAGCCGAAGTTGTTGTGCAGCGACGCCACGTAGTCGAGGCGGTCGGTGTAGGGGATGACCTGGGTCCAGGTGACGTTCTCGCAGCTCTTCTGGAACCCGCGGTGGAGGAAGCCCACCTCGGTGTCCATCTTGACGATGGTCTCGCCGTCGAGCTCGATGCGCAGGCGCACCGTGCCGTGCGTCGCGGGGTGCGACGGGCCCAGGTTGACCACCATGTTGCGCGTCTGGAGATGCGCTTCGAGCTCGTCGTCGCTCGGCGTCGGGTCGTATTCGTCGAAGGCTGCCATGACTTGTGGGCTCCTGTTCAGTCCTGCACGCCGTTGGTGCCGGGGCCGCGGAAGATGTCCTGGATCTGGCGCTCGGGCGTCAGCGGCTGGCGTCCGCGCAGCGGGTAGTCCTTGCGCAGCGGGTGGCCGACGAACTCCTCGTACATCAAGATTCGCCGCTTCACGCCGCCGGCGAAGGCCACGCCGTAGAAGTCCCACACGAAGCGCTCACCCCACTCGGCGCCCTTGTAGACGTCGATGATGCTGGGGATGTCCTCGCCCTCGTTGACCCGCACCTTGAGCCGCACCTCTTCGTTGCGGTCGACGGAGCGGAAGAAGTACAGCACCTCGAAGCGCGGGTCCTGCTCGTGCGGCTCGAGGTGCAGGCGGTCGACGGCATCCATGGAGATGAACTGGGTGAAGCCCAGGGCCTTCACCCGCTTCACCACCTCGACGATGTGGGCCCGATCGACGACCGCCCACGCGTCGCCGGGGCGATCTGCGTAGCGTTCAACGAGGGATCCCGGAAGCTGCGACTGGATTTGATCGAGCGCGTAGGTACTCACTTGGGCGTCCGCAAAAAGAGAAGAAATGCGGCCGTTCTCTTAGGAACCGTACCCCCGCGAGTCAACGTGTTTTCCCAAGTAGTTTCGCCACTTAGCGCACAGTTTCAAGTTGAAAGTGAGTCGCAAAATCGACGGATCGACGGGCGCTCAGTGGACGCCGGTGATCTCCCCCGCGCCGGAGACGTCGAGGGTGTACGCGGCGGGGGTGCGCGGCAGCCCGGGCATGGTGAGGATGTCGCCGGTGAGCGCGAGGAGGAAGCCGGCGCCGGCGGAGGCGCGCACCTTGCGCACGGTGATGACGAAGTCGGTGGGGGCGCCGCTCAGGGCGGGGTCATCGGACAGCGAGAGGTGCGTCTTGGCGAAGCACACCGGGAGCCCGCCCAGGCCCCAGCGGGTGAGCTGGGCGAGATCCTTCTGGGCCTCGGCGGTGAGCACCGCGCCCTTCGCCCCGTAGACCTTCTTCGCCACCGCGTTGAGCTTCTGCTCGAAGCTGTCGCCGATCTCGTAGGAGAAGCGGGCCGCGCCGGCGGGCGCCTCCAGCGCGGCCTGGACCGCCGAGGCGAGCGCTTCGCTGCCCTCGCCACCCTCGAGGAAGCCGGAGTTCCGCGCCACCCGCACGCGCTCTGCTGCGGCGAGCCGCTCGATGAGCGCGAGCTCCGCTTCGGTGTCCTGGGAGAAGACGTTGAGCGCCAGCACCGGATCCAGCCCGAAGCCGCGGATGGCGGCGATGTGGCGCCGCACGTTGGCGAAGCCCCGCTCCAACGCCGCGTCGCCGGGCTCGTCACCGCCGTGCGCGCGGATGGCGCGGACGGTGGCCACCAGCACCACCGCCGAGGGCCACAGCCCCGACATGCGGCACTTGAGGTCGAGGAACTTCTCGCCGCCCAGGTCGAAGGCGAAGCCGGCCTCGGTCACCACCACGTCGGCCAGCGCCAGCGCGGCGCGGGTGGCCATCACCGAGTTGCAGCCGTGGGCGATGTTGGCGAAGGGCCCGCCGTGCACCAGCGCCGGCACGCCCTCGGTGGTCTGCGCGAGGTTGGGCAGCAGCGCGTCGGCCAGCAGGGCGCTCATGGCGCCCACCGCGTTGAGTTCTCCCGCGGTGACCGGGCGCTGCTCCGTGTCGACGCCCACGATGAGCCGGGCCAGCCGCGCCTTGAGATCCTCCACGCCGTCGGCGAGGCACAGGGTGGCCATCACCTCGGAGGCGGCGGTGATGTCGAAGCCGTCTTCGCGGGGCACGCCGTTGGCCGGGCCGCCCAGCCCGATGACCGTGCCGCGGAGGAAGCGGTCGTTCATGTCGATGCAGCGCTTCCACGTCACCTGGCGGAAGCTTCGCTGGCCGAAGTGCAGGGCGTTGTCGACGAGCGCCGCGAGCAGGTTGTTGGCCACGGTAATGGCGTGCAGGTCTCCGGTGCAGTGGAGGTTGATGCGCGCCGACGGCTCCAGGGTGGCGCGACCGCCGCCGGTGCCGCCACCCTTGGCGCCGAAGACCGGCCCCAGCGAGGGCTCGCGCAGGGCGGCCATGGCGTTGACCCCGCGCCGCGCGAGGCCCTGCACCAACCCGATGGAGGTGGTGGTCTTCCCCTCGCCGTACTTGGTCGGCGTCATCGCCGAGACCAGCACCAGCCGGCCGCGCGGCGGCTGCGCGCGCAGGCGGTTCACGGTGGGCCACGAGAGCTTCCCCAGCGGGCCGTACTGGATGATGTCTTCAGCGGTGAGGCCGAGCTTCTTCGCGACGTCGACGATGGGCAGCATGGCGTCGGGCGCTTAGCACGCCGGCGGGGCTCACTGCGGCAACATGCCGGGGTCGTGGCCCTCGTCGAGGCGCAGCCGCGGCACCGCGAGCTGGAGCTGATCGGCGGCGGCGATGGCCTCCATCTTCATCATGTTGGCGAGGCTCTGGGTCTCGTGGGCGGTGAGCACCTCCAGCACCCGCTCCAGCGTCAGCCGACCAGAGGCCCGCACCACGGGTCCATCTTCGTGGAAGTCGAGGGCGTCGCGCAGCAGCGGATCCTCGATGAGCCGCGTCTCGACGGTCGGTCCGGAGATGTCGACCGCGAGCGCCAGCACCCGGCGCAGCACGTGCGTCCAGGCGTGCAGCGAGTCTTGTGAGTCATCGAGGAGGTCGAGGCCCACGGGGAGGTTGGCCATGCGGTCGAGGAACTCGTGCATCACCGCGCCGCGGAGGATGCGGCCGTGCTGGGGCGCGATGAGCTCGACGGCCGGCCGCAGCGCGCGGATGGTCTCCACCGCCCGCCGCAGGGCGATCTGCGTGGGCATGTAGAGCTGGTGGAAGGCCCGCACGCCCGGCCACTCGTCGCCGGTGGCCTCCAGCTCCACCGCGCCCTCCGGGGTGAGGCCGCCGAAGAGATCGCCCGAGAAGAACACCCGGGTCTGGGGATCGTAGAGCGCGAGCGCGCCCCGGAAGTGACAGAACGGGGTGGGCACCAGCTGCAGCTCGTGCCCGGTAGGGATGGGCAGCACCCCGTGGTAGCGCTCGGCGGGCACGAAGCGGTTCCTGGGGAGCCCGAAGTGGCAGATCAACCGCCAGGTGTCCTCGCTCGCCAGCACGTGGGCCTTCGGGGCGTAGCGGCTCATCAGCATCGGAGCGGAGCTGCCGACGTCGGGGTCCTGGTGGTTGATGTGCACCAGCGAGACCCGGTCGAGGCCACCCAGCACCTTCGCCGTCTTCGCCGCCACCACCGAGAAGTCGAGCTGGCTGCCGGGGTCGATGAGCACGTTGAACTGCGTGCGCGCGCCGGGCGCGTTCGACTCGAAGACGCGCAGGTAGCTGTTGGAGTGGAAGATGTTCCTGGGATCCCGCTTGCCGACCCAGAAGGTGCCGGGGGCGATCTCCACCGGCTCGGTGACGTCGTACTGCGTGCTCATGTCGCGGCACGCGATGCAGGCGCGGTGCCAGCGTGCGCCGGGAGCGTGGCGGCCTGCCGCGCTGCGCAAAAGTGGCGTCGGAGGCCCCGTTCTGCGCAACGATTTCGGCGGGCGCGCCCCGGCTACTTCGCCAGCAGGTCGCGGTA
>CALNBU010000161.1 GCA_937875615.1 uncultured Archangium sp. | reverse complement strand
GGCCCATCCTGGTGAAGCCCTTCCACCCGGAGCCGCCCACCACGCCAGCGTGCGGGCCATCGCCGCGCGGGCCGGGGTCTCGGCGGGCACCGTGCTGCACTACGCGGGCGACAAGCGGGAGCTCCTGCACGCGGCCCTCTTCGGCGACCTGGAGCGCACGCTGGGCGGCGCCTTCGACGGGCTCCCCGCCACCGGCCTGTCCGCGCAGCTGCACGAGGTGACCGAGCGCGTCTTCGGCTACTACCGCCGACGCCCGAAGCTCAGCCGCGTACTGCTCCAACAATCGCTCTTCGCCGAGGGCCCCTGGTCGCAGCGCTTCGTGGCGCAGGTGGGCACGGTGCACGGCCGGGTGACGGAGCTGGCGCTGCAGGCGGTGGCGCGCGGAGAGCTGCGCTCCGACGCCGACGGGGTCCTGGTGGGCGCCGCCTGGTTCTCCTTCTTCTACTTCTCGCTCATCGGCTGGGTGCAGGGCGCCGTCGTCGACCCGGTGAAGCTCGTCTCCCGACTCTTCGCGCAGCACCTCGCCGGACTCCAACCCGCCTCCCCACCCCGCCCCCGGAGACAGTCCCGATGACCTCCATCCTCTTCAAGAGCAGCGAAGGCCGCGCCACCATCGAGCGCTGGCATCAGCGCTTCCGCGCACAGGTGCCCGCCCCGCTCGAGAGCCGCCGGGTGTCGACGCGCTTCGGCGAGACCCACGCGCTGGTGGGCGGGCCCGCAGACGCGCCGCCGCTGGTGATGCTGCACGGCGCGCTGGCCAGCTCCGCGCACCTGCTGGTGGAGTTGGCCGCGCTGCTCCCGCACTTCCGCGTCTACGCCGTCGATGTCCTCGGCCAGTCGGTGATGAGCGCCGACGCCCGGCTGCGCGTCGACAACGACGACGCCGGCGCGTGGTTGGGCGAGGTGCTCGACGGGCTGGGGCTCCAGCGGGTGCGGCTCATCGGCGTGAGCTGGGGTGGCTTCGTCGCCCAGCGCTTCGCCGCCGTGGCGCCCACCCGCGTCGAGCGGCTGGCGCTGCTGGTGCCCGCGGGCGTGGTGGGCGGCTCCGGGTGGAAGGGCTTCACCAGGATGGGCCTGCCGATGACGCTGTTCCTGATGGCGCCGACGCCGGCCCGCCTCGACCGCTTCGCCGCCGCGCTGCTCACCACGCTCGACGACGACTGGAAGCCCTACCTCGGCGACGCCTTCACGCACTACCGGGTGGCCACGAAGATTCCAGCGCTCTCCAGAGACGGCGACTTCGAGAAGCTGGATGCCCCGGTGCTGGTCGTCGCCGCCGAGCACGACGTCAGCTTCCCGGGCCAGAAGCTGCTCGACCGCGCCAGACAGCTCTTCCGGGAGCCACAGACCGAGCTGCTGGCCGGCAGCCAGCACAGCCCGCCGACCACGCCCGCGTTCCGCGCCTGGATGGGGCAGCGGCTCCTCGACTTCTTTCGCTGAGGCGCGCGGGCTCAGCCCGGCCGGCCCAGCGCGCGGACCCGGTTGGCGCCGCCGTCGGGGAACGTCTCCAGCCGGAGGTGCGAGACCTGGCGGCCGGGCGCCAGCGACACCGTGAGGCTGCTCCCGGCCAGCGCCTTCACCTTCGTGCGCGGCACGAGCTCGAACCACGCCTCCTCGTCGGGGAGCTCCACGCCCGGCGCCGACGCCGCCAGCACCCGCGCCTCCACCGGGTTGTTCAGCGGGAACCAGGTGAAGTCGACGGTGAGCGCCTCCAACACCCCGGGCCGCCCCAGCGCGATGCTCACGAACTCGAAGTGGCC
>CALNBU010000160.1 GCA_937875615.1 uncultured Archangium sp. | reverse complement strand
GTGGTCTCGCTGCGGCTGGGCGGCGGCGTCGACCTGCGCACCGCCCGCGCCGACGGTGTGCCGGCGGACCTGCTGGCGCCGCAGCTGCGGGTGGACCTCGCGGGCTGGCTGCTGCCCTTCCTCGGCGTGGAGCTCTCGCTGCTCAGCGAGGTGGGGACCGCGGAGCGCAGCCAGTTCACCGGCGGCGCCGCGCTGCTGCTGGGCCGACACCACTTCGAGCACGGCCTGTGGCTGCAGGGAGGCCTCGGCTACGGCGGCGCCAGCGTGCCCACGCCCACCGCGCCCTTCGCCACCTCCGGCCCGGCGGCGAAGCTGGAGCTCGGCTTCACCTTCCAGCGCTTCCAGACCGCGTTGAGCGGCGGCGTGCTGGTGGGCCTCACCGGACCGCTCCGGGTAACGCAGTGGGAGCCGCGGCTGTGGGTGGCGGTCCGGCTCTTCGACACCGGACCTGTCTCGTGGTGGTTGGGCCTCGACGGCGCGGCGCTCATCGAAGCAGGGCCTCCGCGGTACGACGGCGTGACCGCGCGCCTGGGCAACCGGCGCGAGGACGGCACCTTCCTGCCGGGCGCCGGGCTGCGCCTCGACTTCGGCCGCGGCGCCGTCGGCAGCAAGGCCCCCGCGCCGCGCGTCGAGGCCACCGAGCTGGAGCTCTCCGTGCGCGGCCCGGAAGGACAACCCCTCGAGCGCGCGCGGGTGCTGCTCGACGGGCGGCTGCTGGGGCTGACCGACGGCGAGGGCCGCTTTCGCCAGCTGGTCCCGCCCGGACGGCGCGCGCTGCGCGTCGACCACCCCGGGCTGAACCCCTGGACGCAGGAGCTCGAGCTCTCCGGCAGCTCGTCACCGCTGGAGCCTCGGCTGCAGCGCCCCACCGGCCCGGGGACGCTGCGCGGCGTGGTGTTCGACGCGGTGACCTGGACACCGCTGGCGCAGGCGCAGGTGCTGGCGGGGCAACAGCAGACGCGCACCGACGCGAGCGGCCGCTTCTCCTTCACCAGCGTCGACCCCGGCCCCATCCAGGTGCGCATCTAGGCCCCCGGCTACACGCCCATCGACGAGGTGGCCCAGGTCGCCCCGGGCAGCGAGACTGCCCTGCGACTGGTGGCCGCGCGCGTCGGCGCCCGCCTGGGGTTCCTCCGCGGGCTGGTGCAGTCCCGCGACGGCCAACCGCTGCGCGCCTCCGTCCAGCTCGAAGGCCGCGCCGCGCCGGTGCCGGTCGACGCCGCCGGCCGCTTCTCCGCCACCCTGCCCGCCGGGCGCTACGTGCTGCGCGTCTCCGCGCCGGGGCACCTCACCCAGGTCAAGCGCTTCGAGCTGCCTGCGGGTGAACAGGCGCTCTTTCACGTCGAGCTGCTGCCGGAATAGCTGTCGGCGACAACGCCATGGGGAGATACTCGGCGGCCGTCGCTCCGGAAGACCGCGCGTCAGGGCGCCTCTCACCGGAAGCCCCAGGAGCACCGCGCACGCCATGACCACCCGCGAAGTCCACTGCGCCGAGGCGCTGGCCTGGCTGCAGACGCAGCGCTTCGGGCCGGAGGTCTCCATCGTCACCTCCATGCCCGACAGCTCCGAGGTCCCGGCGCTGTCCTTCGAGGGCTGGCAGACCTGGTTCAGCGACACCGCGCGGCGACTGTGCGAGGCCGTGAGCGACGAGGCGGTGGTCATCTTCTACCAGACCGACGTGAAGCGGGACGGCCGCTGGGTCGACAAGGGCTTCCTGGTCTCGCTGGGCGCGCAGGCCGCGCAGAGCCACTGCCTCTGGCACAAGGTGGTGTGCCGCGCGCCCGCCGGGCTGACCACCTTCGGCCGCCCGGCCTGGGCGCACCTGCAGTGCTTCTCGCGAGCGCGGCGCCTGGAGCCGGCCCGCTCGTCACCGGACGTGCTGCCGCGCCTGGGCGAGATGACCTGGGCCCGCGCCATGGGGCTGGAGGCCTGCGAGGCCATCGCCCACTTCCTGGTGCGCCACACCGACACCCGCACCGTGGTGGACCCCTTCTGTGGGGTGGGCACCATGCTGGCCGTGGCCAACACCCACGGCCTCGACGCGGTGGGCGTCGAGCTGTCGGCCAAGCGGGCGGAGAAGGCGCGAAACCTCGCGCTCAAGCCTAGAGTGCCAGCTCCATGAGCCGTTACGCAGCCATCGACGTCGGCACCAACTCGGTGCTCCTGCTCGTCGCCGAGAAACGCGCGGGCCGCTTCGTCGCCGTGCAGGAGCGCGCCGACATCACCCGCCTGGGACGAGGCGTCGACCGGACCCGCACGCTGGCCCCGGAGGCCATCGAGGCCACGCTGGCCACCATCGCCCGGTTCGCGCAGGAGGCGCGCGCGCTGGGCGCCGCGCAGCTGGTGGTGAGCGCCACCTCGGCGGCCCGCGACGCCAGCAACGGGCAGGCGTTCCTCGACGGCGCGAAGGAGCGCGCGGGCGTCGAGGTCGAGGTCATCTCCGGAGAAGAAGAGGCGCGGTTGTCGTTCTCTTCCGCGCACGCCGACTTCGGTGGCCAGCGGCCGCTGGTGGTGCTGGACATCGGCGGCGGCTCCACCGAGTTCATCTACGGCGCGCCCGACGGCACGGTGTCCTTCCGCCGCTCCTTCGACGTGGGCGCGGTGCGCCTCACCGAGCGTCACCTCCGCCAGGACCCGCCCCACGAAGACGAGCTGCAGGCCCTCGACGAGGCGCTCGCCGCCCAGCTCTCGGAGCTGCCCCCACCGCCGCTGGGCGCGCGGCTGGTCGGGGTGGCCGGCAGCATCACCACCCTGGCCGCGGTGAGCCTGCAGCTCGACGTCTATGACGCCGAGCGCGTCCACGGCGCGACGCTCTCGCTGGAGGTGGCGCGCGGCGTCGCCGACCGCCTCGCCTCGCTGCCGCTGCGCCTGCGCACCACCGTCCCCGGGCTGCAGCCGCGCCGGGCCGACGTCATCGTGGCCGGCGCGCGGGTGCTGGTTGCGGCGATGCAGGCGGTGGGCGCGACCGAGCTGACGGTGAGCGACCGCGGGCTGCGCTGGGGGCTGTTGGCGGACCGCTTCGGGAGCGCGCCGTGAGCCCCTCCCGCGCCGCCTTCGGGCTGGGCATCCTCACCCTCGTCAACCTGCTCAACTACACCGACCGCTACATCGTGGCGGGGGTGATGCGCGCGCTGCAGGCGCGCTTCGGGCTCGACGACGCCAGCGGCGGCCTGCTCGCCACCACCTTCCTCGTGGTCTACATGTTCGCCTCGCCCATCGGCGGCTACCTGGGCGACCGCATGCCGCGGCGGCTGCTCATCGCCGGCGCCGTGCTGGTGTGGAGCCTCGCCACCATCGGCTCGGGGCTCGTCTCCAGCTTCGCGCTGCTGCTCCTGATGCGGGCGCTCACCGGCAGCGAGGTGCTGGTCGAGGACAAGCTCTTCGCCACGCTCGCCTCCACCGTGCGCGCGCTCGCGCCCACGACGTCTCCGCCCATCCTCGTCTCCGACACGGTGGGCTTCATCCGCAACCTGCCCCACGATCTCGTGGCGTCCTTCCGCTCCACGCTGGCGGAGGCGCGCGATGCAGGCCTGCTCCTGCACGTCGTGGACGCATCC
>CALNBU010000159.1 GCA_937875615.1 uncultured Archangium sp. | reverse complement strand
ACGCTGGTCCGATCTGCTGGTGTGCGAACACCTGGCGCTGGAGACGCTGCGCGACTTCGAGGTGGACCGCCGCCCGGTGTACGAGGTGCGCGCCCCCGCCACGCTCCACCACGCCGCGCTGCCGGGCAGCTACGCGTTGACCTTCTTCAGCCCCTCGGCGGTGCGGCACTTTCTCCCGCTCGCGCCGCGACACCCGCCGCCGGTGCACGTGGTGTGCTTCGGCGCCTCCACCGTCGAGGCCTGGGACGCGCGCCGCCCGCCGACCTGGCCCCGCGCCCGCCGCACCGACCACCTCCTCACCACCCTCCTGGAGCTCCAGACATGATGCGCCTTCGCCGACTCCGTCAGACCGCCGCCGTCCGCTCGCTGTTCACCGAGACCAGCGTCACGCCACGACACCTCGTGCAGCCCTACTTCGTGGTGCCGGGCCGGGACATCAAGCGCGAGACGCGGCCGGGCTACGGGTTGTGGCAGCTGAGCGCCGAGCACCTCCGGGAGGAGGCGCTGCTGCTGGCTCGCGCGGGCGTGGGCGGGATGATGCTCTTCGGCGTGCCGGAGTCGAAGCGCGACGACGGCCAGGGGCTGGCCGCGCAACTGGAGCCGCTGCGCCAGGCCATCGCGGAGGTGAAGTCGGCCGCGCCGGAGCTGCCGCTGTTCGCCGACGTCTGCCTCTGCGCCTACACCACGCACGGTCACTGCGGGCTGGTGCGGGGCCACGAGGTGCTGAACGACGAGAGCGTGAAGGTGCTCGCGGAGATGTCGGTGCTCTTCGCCTCGTGGGGCGTCGACTTCGTGTGCCCCAGCGACATGATGGACGGGCGGGTGCGCGCCATCCGCGCGGCGCTCGATGGGCACGGGCACACCAACACCTCCATCGTGAGCTACGCCATCAAGATGGCGAGCGCCTTCTACGGGCCCTTCCGCGAGGCGGCGCACTCCGCGCCCTCCTTCGGCGACCGCAAGAGCTACCAGATGCCGGCCCACAACCGCCGCGAGGCGCGGCGCGAATTGCTGGCCGACGTCGACGAGGGCGCCGACGCGCTGCTGGTGAAGCCGGCGCTCAGCAACCTCGACCTGCTGCGCGACGCGCGCGAGGCCACCGACGTGCCGCTCTTCGCCTACCAGGTGTCGGGCGAGTACGCGACGCTGCGCGCGGCGGGCGACGCGGGCCTCATCGACTTCGAGCGCGCCGTCGAGGAGACGCTGGTCTCCATCCGCCGGGCCGGCGCCGACGTGGTGGTGACGTACGCCGCGCGCCCGTGGGCACTTCGGGGCTAAGACGCGGGCCATGACCACCCCCGTCGCCGTCGTCACCGGAGCTGGGAGCGGCATCGGCCGCGCCCTCGCCCGCCAGCTCGACTCCGAGAACTACCAGCTCGTCATCTCCGACGTGAACGAGGCCGGCCTGGCCGAGACCGTCGCCTCGCTCCGGAGGGCGCCGGTGTCGCTGACCCTCGACGTGAGCCAGCGCGAGGCCGTGCACGCCATGGCCGACGACGTCATCCGCCGCTTCGGGCGCGTGGATCTCGTCATCAACAACGCCGGCGTGGCGCTCGACGCCACGGTGAACGAGATGAAGTACGAAGATCTCGAGTGGATCTTCGGCGTCAACTTCTGGGGCATGGTCTACGGCACCAAGGCCTTCCTCCCCCAATTGCTGAAGCAGGACTCCGGCACGGTGGTGAACGTCTCCAGCGTCTTCGGAATCCTCGGCATCCCGAGGCAGAGCGGCTACTGCGCCACCAAGTTCGCCATCCGCGGCTTCACCGAGTCGCTGTGGGGTGAGCTCGAGGGCACCGGCGTCAACGCCATCAGCGTGCACCCCGGCGGCATCAAGACCAACATCGCGCGCGCGGCGCGCAGCTACGCGACGCCCGACACCGCCGAACGCAACGCCCGGGAGTTCGAGAAGATGTTCCGCACCACGCCCGAGGCCGCCGCGGCCACCATCCTCCGCGGCGTCTACGAGAAGAAGCGGCGGGTCCTCATCGGCTCCGACGCGCACGGCATCCAGCTGCTCTCCCGGCTGCTGCCCACCGCCTACGCCGGGCTGGTCGCGAAGCTCGAACAGCGGCTCGGCCAACAGTGAGCGCGAAGAAGCGAGGGCCCCGCAAGCCGGCGGTGCGAGAGGTCGAGCGCGTGCGGCACCTGCTCTCGCTCGACGCCGCGCGCGCGGTGCGCAGGCTGGAGGCGAAGCACGAGGAGGCGGTGAGCCTCTTCAGCCGGCTCCGCACCCGCGAGGCCCTGGTGGAGCTCTGCCGCAGCGACTTCACCAGCGCCTCCTTCACCGCGCTCTCGAAGTTGGAGCCGAAGGAGCAGGCCTCCACCGCCGCGTTCCACGACGCGCTGTTCGAGCTGCGCTGGTACGTCAGCTACACCGAGGACATGCCCAGCGCCGTGAAGGTGACGGTCACCCAGTACGTGCGGAAGTTGAGCGAGCTGCACCGGGTGCTGAGCGCCACCCTCGGGCCCCCCGAGGCGCTCGGCCACCGGGTCATCGAGGGTTGAGCGGAGGCGCCTGCCCTGGCGCGCCCCAGGTCGAGCCGATCAGCAGCGCCGCCGTCGGCCACAGCTGCAGCAACAGGCGGTTCAACAGCGTGCCGTTCTCGGCGAAGGCGCGCACCCGCTCCGGGCCGAAGAGCAGCGCCGCCGTCGTCAGCGCGAACAGCAACAGCAGCGACACCCGCAGCCCGCGCGCCAGCGGCGAGGCCGCCAGCAGCAACGCGCCCACCGCGAAGGCCCAGAACACGCCCCACGAGTGCAGATCGCCCAGGTGCAGCGCCAGCAGCTTCAGCATCGCCGGCGCCTCGCGCAGCGCGGGGAACCCCACCGCGTGGTCTCGCCCCGACACCTGGTGCGTCCACAGCAGCACCTTCCACGTGGCCGACGCGACCACCGCGGCCAGCATCGGCAGCAGCGACCGCCAGGCCCGAACGCCGTGGACCGTCAACGCCGCGCCCGTGGCGGCGAGCACGTGGAGCAGGCCCTCGTCCTTGAAGCCGGCGAGCGCCACCGCCAGCAGCACCGCCAGGAACGGCGGGCGCGCGCTGCCGGTGAGGCACAGCGCCAGCGACGCGCTCAACAACCCGACCGGGAGGTCCACGTAGGTCGAGCGCAGGTGCACCCAGATGAGCGGCGAGGAGAAGAGGATGACCAGCGCGAAGCGCCCCGCGGCCTGCGCCTCCCGCGCTCGCCACACCTCCACCAGGGTGGCCACGCAGGCCAACATCAGGAGGCTGCCGGACAGCACGTCGGCCTCGATGTCGTCGACGTGCAGCGAGAGCCACCCGATGGCCGAGGGCCACAGCGGCGGGTAGCCGGCGGGGATCACCCCGCTCGACGGGTCGAGCGCCGCGCGGACCCCGGCCCCGAAACCCAGCGACTCCAGCCGCGCCTTGGCGATCCACACGAACTCGTCCCACTGCGTGGGCGTCCAGGGTCGGGCCAGCACCAGGCAGCTCAGCGCGAGGAAGCTCAGCACCTCGCCCCGCCGCAGCGGCGTGGCGTCGGGCAACGGGGTGAGCCCCAGGCGGGTGATGACCAGGAGCACCGCCGCCAGCGGCAGGCCGGCCCAGCCCAGCGACGCGACGTAGAGCGCGATGAGCGAGAAGAAGAGCGACGAGGGCCGCTCCAGGGCGCTGCGCCAGGTGACGCGCGTCAGGGCCACGAGGAGGGCCGCGCCCGTCAGCTGCAGCACCACCAACCTTGAACACGAAGAAGTCGCCAGCAATACCGCGGCGCTCCGACTTGCGATCAAGTGGTGCCGAGGCCACGTCGTCCGCAACCGCGACATGGCGCACATCCATGCCGTCCTGCGCGAGTTCTTCCGCCGCCATCGTAAAATTGAGAACGTCGCCGGTGTAATTGCCATAAAGCAACAACACGCCAGCGCCGCC
>CALNBU010000158.1 GCA_937875615.1 uncultured Archangium sp. | reverse complement strand
GCGGCGGCGGCGGGCGGTGGCGCGGCGGCGACGGGCGGGGGCGCGGCGCCTCGCACCACCTCGGTGACGACGGCCCTGACCAGCGCGCGGAGCTCTTCCTCGGTCACGGAGGGTGGATCTACGCGAAGTCCGCGTTGGAGCGAAGCGAACGGCGCGCTGCGTCCTCAGTCACTGTCGGTGAAGTTGAGGCCGAGGTCGACGTCGAGCGCGCCCGGCACCACGGTCCTGAAGTGCTGCTCCAACGCCCCCACCGAGGTCGACAGCTGCGACCTCGACTTCGCCTCCGCGTCGGCGCGCGCGGTCGCGAAGCCCCGCTGCACGGTCTCGAGCGCGTCGCCCTCGCCACGTTCGGCCATCAAATCGAAGAGGCCGAAGTCGTCCGCGGCGCCGTCCTGGCTCATCGCCTGCTCGAGCTGCCCCAGCATCTCCAGGTTGTGCTCGAAGAAGGTGCCGGCCAGCCGCGCGTCTGGCGTCGCGTCGAGCTTTCGCTTCTTCAGGTACTCCAGGTGCTGCACGGCGCCGTCGATGAACGCGACGATGGGCTCATTGCCGTCGGGCAACGTCTCGCCCTGGAAGAGCTCCGCGTACGGCTTGCCCGTGTCGGCGTAGGTGGTGTCCCAGGCGCTGCGCACCTGCGTCGCGCGCGCCGTCAACAGCTTCGCCACGCCACGCAGGTACTCACACTTCCGCGGCTGCGCGACGTACTCGGCCACCACGTCGGCCGGCGCCTGCGAGTGCGCGCTGCTGCTCTCCTCGAAGCCAGAACACCGCGAAGCGAAGTTCCCGCCTGCTCTCCTCGAACACCAGCACCTCGAGCGCCAGCAGGCCCACCTTGTTGAAGGTCAACGCGTCGAAGAAGGCGTCGTCCAGCGGCGTGGTGCCCGCCACCGCCGCCGTCGCGCTCTCGCGCACCGTCTCGGTGTAGTCGATGCCGCGCTGACGCATGGACTCGATGAAGATGACGGCGGGGAAGATGAGATCGTCGTCGAGCGGACCGAAGCGGTAGAAGACGACGCCGTTCCAGGCCAGGGCCAGCGACCGCCAGCGCGCCTGCAGCGCCGCGAGCCCGGCTTCGTCGGGCGCCGCGCACAGCGAGGCAATCGACGCCTCCAGGGCCTTCGCCTCGTCTTCGAAGCGCGCGAAGCCCGGCACGATGGACTGGGTGACGGTGTTCTTCAGCGGCCGCGCGAAGATGTTCTCTGGCGGAGGGCTTTCGCAGTTGCCGCAGGTGACGAGCGAGAGTGACGCCAGCGACATCGCCGTGAGACGGAGCATGGGCTTCATGAGGCACTTCCCTGACCGGGGTTGACTGTGAGGAGATGGTTGTCGAAGCGCACCGAGGCGAAGCGCTGCAGCGGCCCGACCAGCGCGCCGGGCGTCGTCGCCTCCACGGTGGCCAGCGCGCCGGTGGAGGCGGTGAGCACGAAGCGGCCCCCCGCGACGCCGGCGAGCCCGCACACGTCCGCGAGCCGCTGCGAGCCGAGCAGCACGTTGCGCTCGTAGTCGTAGAAGAGGGCGAGGTTGCCGCGCGGGCTGGTGAGGCCCACCACGTGAGCGCCCGGCGCGACGGCCACGCTCCCCACGTAGTCGTGCAACGCGCCGACGAGCGCGAGCCCGTCATCGAGCCAGCGCGCCGGCGCGCCCCGGCGGTGCACCATGACCAGCGGCAGGACGTCGGCGTGGCCCACCGCCTCGCGCTGCAGCTGCGCGCCCACCACCACGGTGCCGTCCTCCGCGAGGCCGAGGTGCCGCAGGCTGCTCTTCGGCTCCGACACCCGCACCTGCTCCAGGAGGCGCCCGGTGCTGAGCTCGACGTAGGCCAGCGAGGAGTCCATGGTGTCGAGGTTGGTGGGCGGCGCCTCCGGCTCATGCCCGGTGCGCAGGCCTCCGTTGGCGACCACCACCGTCGCGCCATCGGGAGCCAGCCGCAGCTCATGCGGCCCGAGGCCGTGCGTCGGCAGCTCGCCCTGGCGCGAGAGCTCGCGCGCGTCGTAGAGCCCGATGAAGCCCTCGCCGGTGTCGGGGTCTTCCTCCGACGCGAGGAGCCAGCGACCGTCGGGGGTGAACTCGCCGTGTCCCTGGAAGCGTCGCCCCGTCGGCGCCTCGATGCGCTGCAACACCTCGGCCTCGACGAGGTCGACCAGCGCGAGGAACCGGCCGGGCCGACGGCCGAACACCGCCACCTCACGCGGGCGGGTGCTGCGCGCGGCGAGCCCGTGCCCGCGGAAGCCGGTCACCACGCTGCGCACCGTCTGTGACGAGACCGCGTAGATGGCCACGCCGAAGCTGGCTGGCGCGTCGCCGGCCGCCGACACCACGTACTCACCTTCGACCGGGTGCCTGCAACCCGCGAGCGCCCACGCGCCGAACCCGCCGGCCAGGAGCGCTCTGCGCGTGAAGGCCCCCGACATCAGAGCGAACCCACGAAGGAGAGGAGCGCGGCGCGCTCTGCGGCGCTCAACCGGGCGAAGCGGTCGCGTGCCGCCGCCGCTTCGCCGCCGTGCCAGAGGACCGCCTCCTCCGCCGTGCGCGCGCGCCCGTCGTGGAGAAGACCTGCTGGCTTACCGAGCGCCATGTTCACGCCGATACCCCACAGCGGTGGCGTGCGCCACTCGCCGGCGAGCGCGCCACCCTCGCCCCGCGCGTCCGCCAGCCCGGGCCCGAGGTCGTGCAACAGCAGGTCGGTGAAGGGCGCGAAGTCCTGCTCGGACAGCGCGGGCGCGACATCGACTCCGGTGCGCAGCACCGGCGTGTGACACGCATCGCAGCCCACCTCGGAGAAGCGCGCCTCGCCGCGCAGCACTTCACCTTCGTCACCCGCCGCGACGAGCGGCACCCCCACCGCGTCGTTGAAGTCCACCATGCTCAACAGCAACGACTCCGGCAGCTCGAAGCCGTCTGCGTCGGCCCCCGAGGGCTGCGTCAGGCAGCGGTGCTGCGCCGCGGTGCAGCCGGTCATCGGGTACAGCGGGTTGGTGAGGCCGAGGTCCGCGTGCGCGGCCGAGGCCACCTGTCCGCGGAGGTCGACCTGCAGGCTCTTCCAACCGAAGCGCCCCGGACGGTCGCCCCGCATGGCGACGCGACCCGACACGCCGTCGCCGTTCGCGTCGTCTGGGTCCGCGGCGCGCAGCAGCGCCTCGTCGGGCACGCGCGACAGCAGGCCCAGCCCCCACAGCGGTGGCGCGTGACGCAGGCTGAGCAGCGTCGCGGCGTCCAGCTCGCCCCAGCCCAGGGCCTCGACGCGGGCGTCGGGCCGACGCAACCGAACGGTGGCGCCGTCGGGGTAGGTGAAGGTCTCTTCGCGCCACGCGATGCGCAGCTTCCCTTCGGGAGGAGGCTCGTCGGCGGGGCCCGCGTCAGGCGGGAGCCCGAGCGAGTCTGCGAGCGAAATCGAGCGCGTCTGCAGTTGGTCTCCGTACACGGGGTCAGGCTCCAGCGAGCGACTCGCGAGCCGGGCCACCGTGGCCGTCACGTCTTCATCTTCCTGCGCGGGCGCACCACGCCCGCCTCTGGGGTGACACGCCAGGCAGCTGGCCGCGTTGAACAGAGGGCCCAGGCCGTCGCGCGCGTCGGTGATGCTGGGTGCCTTCACCCAGGGCTGCTTGACGAGCGCGAGGCCGGCGTAGAAGGCCGGCCTCGCGTCATCGGGCAGGTAATTCGCAGGCGCCGGCGCCTCGATGGTGACCGTGGCCACGCGCCCGAGGTCCGGCAACGGCTGTCGGCCGCACGCGCAGAGCATCCACAGCCCCGCGAAGGCGCCGACAGCCCGCCCGCTCACCTCACGGGCACTCAGCCGTGGGGTTGGTGGTGTCGCACGCCGACGCGTCGGGGTCGACGACGGTCGAGACGTCGCCCAGGCCCAGCTCGGTGGCGATCTTGCCGATGAGCGTCGACTGC
>CALNBU010000157.1 GCA_937875615.1 uncultured Archangium sp. | reverse complement strand
GTGGAGCCACCATCGCGGGAGGCAGCCTCACCAGCGGCAACGGCGGCTCGGGTGGCAACGGCGGCTCGGGTGGCGACGGCGGCGGCGGTGGCCAGGGCGCTGCGGGCGGCCAGGTGTGCACGGGTGAGGTGGGCGGCGGTGGCACTGGCGGGAACGGCGGGGTGGGCGGCCGCGCCGGTCGTGCCACCCGAACCACCGCCGCGGCAGGGCAGGCGGGCGCGTCTGGCCTCAGCAACTGACGTCGTCCGCGGGCGGCGACCTCCGGTGGTCGGAACGGACGGACATCGGTGCTCCACCGGGGCGCTCGAGCGGCGAGAAGGGCCGTGAAATCGCACCTCTGAGCAGCTGACGCGCGCGTGGCACCCGCCTTGCGATGCGCGCGCTGCATGCTCGCACGAATCAGGTCCGGGGCGCTGGTGGGCGTCGACGCGGTGGTGGTGGAGGTGGAGGTGGACATGTCGATGGGCCTGCCCTTCTTCAACGTGGTGGGGCTGCCCGACGGCGCGGTGAAGGAGTCGAAGGTCCGGGTGTTGTCGGCCTTGAAGAACGCAGGCTTCGAGCTCCCGCAGAAGCGCATCACGGTGAACCTCGCCCCGGCAGACTTGAAGAAGGAGGGCGCGAACTTCGAGCTCCCCATCGCGCTGGGGGTGCTGTGCGCCGCGGGGCTGTTGCCGTCCGCCGCGCTGGGCGGCTACCTCTTCGGAGGTGAGCTGGCGCTCGACGGGGCGCTCAAGCCGATTCGCGGCGTGCTGCCGTTGGCGCTCGCCGCGCGCGACGGCGGCTTTCGAGGCGTGATGGTGCCGCAGGCCAACGCGGGCGAGGCGGCGCTGGTGGACCGCATCGAGGTGTTGCCGGTGGCGTCGATTGCCGAGGCGGTGCGGCACTTCACCGGCGAGGCCGAGGTGGAGCCCTTCGACCGGAGCGCGCGGGGCGAGCCGGTCGCCGCGCCGGGCGTGCAGCTCGACATGGCCGAGGTGCGCGGCCAGCAAGACGTGAAGCTGGCGCTGGAGCTGGCGGCCGCCGGGGGCCACAACGTGCTGCTGTGCGGCCCGCCGGGCAGCGGCAAGACCATGCTGGCGCGGCGCCTGCCGGGCATCCTCCCGCGGATGACGTTCCAGGAGCAGCTGGAGGTGACGCGCATCTACTCGGTGCTGGGCCTGTTGAACGGCGGGCAGTCACTGGTGCAGCAGCGCCCCTTCCGCGCGCCACACCACACCATCAGCGACGCCGGGCTGGTGGGCGGCGGCACCTCGACCCGGCCCGGAGAGCTCTCCATGGCGCACCGGGGCGTGCTCTTCCTCGACGAGCTGCCGGAGTTCCGCCGGCACGTGCTGGAGGTGCTGCGGCAGCCGCTCGAAGAGGGGGTCATCAGGCTGGCGCGCGCCAACCAGCACGTCAGCTACCCCTGTCAGGTGATGCTGATGGCGGCGATGAACCCGTGCCAGTGCGGCTTCTACAACGTGGCCGACCGGGTGTGCTCGTGTCGGGGGCAGCGGGTCATCGACTACTTCAACCGCGTCTCCGGTCCGTTGCTCGACCGCCTCGACATCACCCTCGACACCCGGCCGGTGGAGGTGGAGCGGCTGGTGGCCCTCGAGGGGAAGGAGCGCTCCAGCGCCGAGTACCGCGCGCGGGTGGAGGCGGCGCGCGAGCGGCAGGCGCACCGGTACCGGGAGCACCCCGGAGTGCTGTGCAACGCGCAGATGGGCCCGCGGTTATTGGCCCGCTACACCCGGGCGACGCCGCAGGCGCGGCGCATGTTGGAGCTGGCGGTGAAGGGCTTCGGGCTCTCGGCCCGCGCGCACGACCGCATCCTCAAGCTGGCGCGCACCCGGGCCGACCTGGAGAGCCGCCCGGACATCTCGGAGGAGGACATGAACTTCGCCATCGGCTGCCGCATGCTCGATCGCCGCAGCTGGCTCGACCACGCGCGGGCGAAGGGCGGGCGGCTCGCGTCGTGAGCTTCAGCGCGGGCCGAAGGACGAGAGCGCGAAGAAGGCGCGGATCTTGTCGTTGGTCTCGCGCAGGCGCGAAGAGAGCGTGCGCACGAAGGTCCACAGCAGGGTGGAGGCGAGCTCCTTGTCTGTGAACATCACCTCATCGAGCTTCTCGCGCGAGAGCTCGTACAGCGTGCACGAGGCGTGGGCGATGGCGTCGGCGCTGCGCGGCCCCTCTTCGATGAGCGACATCTCGCCGAAGTACTGACCGCGCTCCAGGATGGCGAGCGCCTCTTCGCCGATGCCGGGCACCATCTTGGAGATGCGCACCTTCCCGTCGACGATGATGAACATCGACTGGCCCTCGGTGCCCTCTCGGAAGATGGGCTGTCCGATGGGAAACTTCGACTCGGTGAGGGCCGCGGCGAGCTTGCGCAGCTGGGCTGACGTCATGCCGTCGAAGAGCGCCACCTGTCTGAGGATTTCCACGTCCATCGGGGCAGTGGTCGTAGCACGAGAAATGGGGCCTCATTAGTTTGTTGCCCTGGACCCCATCGAAGGAGCAAGGCATCACCATGGACAAGCGCAAGGTCGTCATCATCGGTTCGGGCCCCGCCGGCTACACGGCGGCCATCTACGCCGCGCGCGCCAACCTGGCGCCGGTGGTCTTCGCGGGAGGTCCCTCCGAGCACGACGCCCGGCGCGTCCCCGGCGGGCAGCTGATGATCACCACCGACGTGGAGAACTACCCGGGCTTCCCGGAGAGCGTCACCGGGCCGGAGTTGATGGAGCGCCTCCAGAAGCAGGCCGAGCGCTTCGGCACGGTGGTGCACGCGGAGAACGTGCAGTCGCTCACCTTCGAGCGCCCGTTCCACGTCAAGGGCGAGTCGAAGGAGTACCTGGCGGAGACGGTCATCATCGCCACCGGCGCCTCGGCGAAGTGGCTCGACGTGGAGGGCGAGGACGCGTTCATGAACCGCGGCGTCTCGGCCTGCGCCACCTGCGACGGCTTCTTCTTCCGCGAGCAGCACGTCATCGTGGTGGGCGGCGGCGACACCGCGATGGAGGAGGCCGCCTACCTCTCGAAGCTGTGCGCGTCGGTCACCGTGGTGCATCGGCGCGACACGCTGCGGGCCTCGAAGATCATGCAGGAGCGGGCGAAGTCGAACCCCAGGATCCGCTTCCTGTGGGACTCCGCGGTGGAGCAGATCATCGGCGACCAGAAGGGCGTCAGCGGCGCGGTGGTGAAGAACCTGAAGACCGGCGCTTCGCAGACGGTGGAGGTCACCGGCGTCTTCGTCGCCATCGGCCACCAGCCCACCACCGAGCTCTTCCGCGAGCACCTCAAGCTCCAACCCAACGGCTACCTCTGGGTGCAGCCGGGCAGCGCGCGCACCTCGGTGGAGGGCATCTTCGCGGCCGGAGACGTGGCCGACGCTACCTACCGTCAGGCCATCACCGCCGCGGGCACCGGCTGCATGGCGGCCATCGAGGCCGAGCGCTGGATGACCGAGCACGGCATCGCCTGAGGCCTCAGTAGAAGTGCACGCCCACGCCGAAGTGCACGTGTGACCAGGCGCCGGCCCGGGCGCCGTAGAGCATCGGGTAGGTCTGCCACACCAGCTCCAGCCGCAGCCGCTCGAAGAGAGAGACCGCCAGCACCGCCTCCAGCAGCGGCTGGGTGCAGCCCCGCTTGTCGGTCACCTCCGGCGCCGCGAGGCAGGGCTGACTGGCGAAGCCGTCGACGACGCCCAGCTGGACGCCCCCGCGCACCGCGAGGCGGGGCTGCACGATGGCGTTGGAGAGGAACGAGAGGTGGGCCTCTGGGCCGGTGGTGAGGTTCACCGAGAAGCGGGGCCGCGCGTCGGTGAAGAGCGAGAAGAGCTGCCCCAGGGTGAGCGCCCCGTGGAGTTGCAGCCAGCGGGCGTCGCGCGGGAAGGGCGCGAAGTTGCCGCCCAGCTCCACCAGGGTGCCCAGCACCGCGTAGAGCGAGAACAGCGCCGGGCTGAACTCGATGGTGTTGAGGCCCACCCGGGCGGCGGTGCGCGAGAGCAGCCGGTCGGTCAGGGTGGGTTGGGAGTTGGCCCACACGTCGACGATGGGGTCCAGCGCGCGGCGCAGCGCCAGCTTGCCGTCCTTCGCGCGGGCGCGCGGGAGGCCCAGGTCCTTGAACTCGAAGCCGTACTCGCCGAGCAGCCGCATGAAGTGGTCGAAGCCCGACTCGCCGGCCGCCCGCCGTCGGACCTGGCTGGGCAGCGGGGTGACCTGAGGCACCTGCGGCGCGTCTCCGCCCAGCCGCGCGTCGGCGCAGAGCGTGCTGGTGCCCACCGGCGCCACCGTCCCTGTCCGGCAGGTCTCCGCGAGGCGGTCGAGGCTCACCTGCAGCAGGATGCGGAAGTCCTGCTGTCTGGGGCCCTCGCAGGCGCTCCGGTGGGAGGCGTAGTCCGGCTGGGTCATCGAGAGCAGACAGAGGAAGGGCGCCCACTCCGCGCGCACGTCGTCCCCGAGCGAGAGGATGCGCTCGAAGTCGACGGGTTGTTCACGCCACGCGGGCGTCTGGGTGAGCTGCACGAAGGCGTCGTGCATGCCGAGGTAGAAGTCGAAGCGGCGGAACTCGGTCTCGAAGAAGCCGGCGAAGGCCTCCAGCGGGTCGCTCGCGCGCGGGAGGTTCCCCACCCCGAGGTCCAGGCGCTCCGCCAGGTCGGGTTGTCGGGAGAGCGCGGAGAGCTCCGTGGACCGCGCGGAGGTGATGAGGCCGCCGGCGATGGAGAAGAGCTTGTCGATGAAGCCCTGGGCCGGCGCGTCGTCGGGCGGGATGTCTTCGGGCGGGAAGCTGGTGGTGTCGGGGTCGAGGTAGAGGAAGCGGGTGTCGGTCCGGGGCTCGGCCGCGTCGGTGGTGAAGGGTGACTCCCAGCGCGACGAGCCATCTTCATTGGCGAGCAGCCGGGTGTTGGCCACCGCCCAGGCCACGCGCAGCGGGTTGTTGTCGAAGACCCCGCCGTCGATGAAGAGGTCGACGAACTCGGCCCGAGGACAGGCCAGCGCCTCCTCGGGCGGCGCCTGGGGCCGCGAGAGGCAGTACTCGATGGGCGTGGGCGCGAACGCGATGGGGAAGGCGCTCGAGGCGTACAGCACGCTGCGCAGCAGAGAGAAGTTGCGCGCGTCGGCGGCGGGGTCGTCTTCGTCGTCGGCGAACGGCAGCAGCGGCACGGGCGAGGTGGCGCGCCGCGAGATGTAGTTCGACAGCCTGGGCGGCCTGCCGGGGCCCCGGCCTTCGATGCGCACCATGAAGGTGTCCAGGACCCGGGGCACCGACAGTCCGGGCTTGATGGCCACCTGCCGCGGCTTGACCCGCGTCACCGACGCGCCCCACACCACGTCGCAGTCCTCGGGCAGCCCCTGGTTCCACACCTCGCGCACCCGCTCGAAGCTGCGCTCCAGCTCGTCGCGGACGAAGAGCGCGTCGGAGGTGGCGCGCTTCCGGTCGAAGAGCTGCTGGAGCCCCACCGGCCCCCAGACGTTCCACTCCAGGCTGGACATCGGCAACGCCTCGGCGCCCCGGCACGCGCTGATGACGGCGATGAGCGCGTTGGCGCTCCCGGCGGAGGTACCGGTGGCGATGCGCAGCTGCGAGGTGGGCAGCATCTTGTTGGCCTGGGCGTGGAAGTAGAGGTAGCCGCTCTCCCAGGTCCCGAGAGAGACGCCACCAGACACGGTGAGCCCTCCCGGGGGCTCGGCCGCCAACACC
>CALNBU010000156.1 GCA_937875615.1 uncultured Archangium sp. | reverse complement strand
TCTACTTCCAGCCGCTGCGCGCCGGCGAGGTCTCCGCGCCGCTCAAGAAGCTGGCGGCCTGGGCCGAGGCCAACCCGGCGGCGGTGACGATTCCTCCCAAGGCCAACCCGTCGAGCGGCCCGGTGGGGCGCTGGCGGCGGAGCGACGCCGACTGGAGCGCGCTCAACCCCTGGCTGGAGCGCAACGGCTTCGGGCGGCCGGCCGCGCACGTGGGCACGGTGCTGCTGGGTGAGTTCGCCGCGCGGGACCTGCGCGAGGGCGGCCGCTTCAAGGCGGAGTGGGTCGAGGACCCCTCGCTGGCGCCGGTGGTGCCGCTGCGCTTCGTGGCCACCTTCCCCGATGGTCCGAAGCCCGAAGGGGGCTGGCCGATGGTGCTGGGCGCGCACGGCGTCGGCGCGCGCAACACGCCGCAGCCCAACGGCCAGGCGTACTGTCTGGAGTGGGCGGAGCAGCTGGCGAAGCGGGGGCTGGGGTGCGTGGGCATCGACGCCGTCGAGCACGGGAGCCGCGGCAGCTTCGCGGAGTTCTTCTCGCTGAGCGACCTCCCGGCGCTGCGCGACCGCTTCCGGGAGATGACCTTCGACCTGCTGCAGCTCGAGCGCATCGCGGTGACGCTGGACGCCGACGGCGCGCGCGACGCGGCGCTCACCACCCGCTACTTCGGCAACTCCCTGGGCTCCATCATGGGCGCCAACTTCGTGCCCTTCGGCAACCGGCTCACCTCGGTGGGGCTCAACGTGCCCGGCGCCGGCCTCTCGAACCTGGTGACCAGCCCCAACCTGCTGGAGCTCATCGGGTTCCTGCTCATCGCCGAAATCAACGTCAGCTACCAGTCGCCGGAGTTCTACCTGGCCTTCTCGTTGGTGAAGGCCGCGGGGCAGCCCTTCTTCGACCCCGGAGACCCCATCAACGTGGTGCACAACCTGCGGCCCGAGGTGGCGCTGCTGCAGCAGAGCGGGCTGAACGACCAGATTCTCCCCAACGACACCAACTTCGACCTCGCCAACGCGCTGGGGTTGCCCGACGCGGTGCCGGCGAGCGGCAGCGCGCCGCTGCGGGCCTTCATGTTCGTCGAGGGCGAGCAGTACGGGAAGCCCGCCGACTACAACGGGCACGGCGCGATGTGGGACCTCGAGGTCATCCGCGCGCAGATGCTCGACTTCCTCGCCAGCGACGGGCGCACGTTGACGGTGCCCTGAGTCGGCCGCTCAGCCCACCAGCGAAGGCCAGTTGCGCGAGAGCCACTCCCGGCGCTCCGCGGTCTTGAGCCAGTCCGGCGCGTGCGGGTCGACCGGGTGAGAGGTGGCGATGAGCGCGTCGAGCCGCGCCAGCGCCCGGCGGGTGAAGTCGGCGTCGTGCACCAGCAGCAGCGCCTCGCTC
>CALNBU010000155.1 GCA_937875615.1 uncultured Archangium sp. | reverse complement strand
CGCCGCCGCCGACAGGTTCGCCGCCGCCGCCGACAGGTTCGCCGCCGCCGCCGACGGGCGAGCCGCCACCCGTAGAAGTGCCTCCGCCGAAGCTGCCTTCAGGCTCATCGGTAGGCGTGAAACAAGCGGGGAAGGTCGTAAGGACGTCCGAATGACGGCCTTTGCGTGACGTGTTCCACCGAGCTGGAACGCCCTGGAGTACATGGCGCACATTCTGCTCTCGGTGGAACACGTCACGCAAAGGCCGTCATTCGGATCATGCAGATTGCGGCCGGCTGCGTAAGATGCGACGGCACATGTTTCTCGCGCTTCTCCTGGCCGCGCTGCCCGATTCCCCGCGCACCTTCGTGATGACGCCCGAGACCGGTGGACTGGTGATGTCCGCTGCGCCGAGCAGCCTCGTCGACGCGCGGAAGATGGCGGATCAGCTCCGCTACGAAGAGGCGGTGGTGGAGTACCAGCGCTACCTGGCCATGCCCGAGCGGCCGCTGGCGGAGCGCGCCGCGGCGTTGCTGGAGCTGGGCTTCGTGCACCTGGTGCTGGGCGACACCGTCAACGCCGAGGCCCGCGCGCTGGAGGCGTTGGAGTTTGACTCGAAGCTGACGGTGCCCTCGACGGCGCCGGCCCGGCAGGTCGACTTCGTCAACCGCATGCGCAAGTTGGCGCTCTCCCGGGCGCGGCTGGAGCTGCAGCAGCGTGAGGCCGGCGAGCCGCCCTACGTGGTGCGGGTGAAGGTCGCAGACCCCGAGGGGAAGGTGAGCCGGGTGCTGCTGCGACACGCGCTCACCGCCACCGGTCCGTTCTATTCGGCGGAGATGACGTGTCGCGACGAGCAGTGCACGGGCAGCATCCCGCCCCCGAAGGACTCCCCCAGCTTCACGGCGTGGTACTTCGTGGAGGCGCTCGACGCCGAGCAGGCCACGGCGGCGAAGGTCGCCAGCCCGGAGTCGCCGTTGCAGCTCTCCATCGTCGACCAGAAGCCCTGGTACACCAGCCCGGTGACCTGGGGCATCGCCGGCGCGGCGCTGGTGGGCATCGCCACCGTCATCTACTTCATCGTGCCGCCGCCGCCGAAGTGAGCCCGCCCGGAATCCCCTGGAAGTTGGTCGCGATCGCGGCGGCGGTGGTGGCCTGCTGCTGTGTCGGCTCCTGCGGTGTGCTCCTGTTGGCGGGCGCGGCTGGCGAGGCGCCGTCGTCGGGCGGGACGGGCGCTGGCGGCGCGCTGGTCGGCTCGTGGCAGCATGGCTCGCTCAGCTCCCTCGTTCAGTTCCGTGACTACAAGACGGGCGACTGGTTGCCCCCGAGCGGCACCGGGCATCACCTCGAGCTGCGCGCCGGCGGCGCGTGCGAGCAGTCCATGTTGATACAGAGCTCCATCGGGAGCTGCACCACCACCATCTTCGCGGTCGACGAGACCTGCGACTGGGACTTCGATGGTCAGACGCTCACCCTGGAGCTCGGCGCGGGCGTGGCGCACTCGAAGCGCTCCTGCGGCGGGGAGAGCGAGAAGACCACCGCGACGTTGGCGCGGGTGCTGCGCTACCGGGTCCGGCTCGAGGACGGGTCCATGACGCTCATCGATGAGGCAGGGCGCGAATCGCGCTTCACCCGCGACTGAGGTCCTGCGTGGTGCGCCAGGCGGCCTGCGCCGCGGCCAGCACGTCCTTGAGCGGCACGCCGGCCTTCTCGGCGAGCGCCTTGCAGTCTTCGTATTCGGGCGCAGCGTTGAAGAGGGCCTCGCCGCGCAGCCCCAGCTTCACGCGGACCTCGCCCCACGGCGTCTGCACCGCCTGGTGGCGACGCTGGAGCTCGGTGCGGCTGACGGGGTGGGCGCGGACGCCCAGCGTGGTGGTCTCGCGCAGCAGGGTCTCGACCAGCGCGTCATGGTGGGCGGCGTCGGTCAGCACGCCGACCAGGTGGCCCGGGCGCCCCTTCTTCATCACCACCGGGGCTATCCACGCGTCGCGGGCGCCGCGCGCCAGCACCGTCTCCAGCAGGGCGCCGAGCAGCTGAGGTGTGGCGTCGTCGAGGTTGCACTCCAGCACCGTCAGCGTGGCGGGCTCGGCGGTGACGGTGCCCAGCGACATGCGGACCAGGTTGGCGCGGTCGGGGAAGTCCCGGGTGCCGGCGCCGTAGCCGTGGCGTTCGATGACCAGCTGCGGAGGCGCACTCACGGTGGCGAAGGCCTTGATGAGCGCGGCGCCGGTGGGGGTCACCAGCTCTCCCCGGCCCTCGAACTTCACCGGCACGCCCTCGAGCAGCGCCAGCGTGGCCGGCACCGGCACCGGCACCACGCCGTGCGCGATGGTGATGGTGCCGCTGCCCAGCGGCGGCGGGGCACAGTAGACGCGCGGGTTGCCCAGCAGGTCGAGCACCACCGCGGCGCCGCAGATGTCGACGATGGAGTCCACCGCGCCCACCTCGTGAAAGTGGATGTCGTCGAGGGTGGTGCCGTGGATCTTCGCCTCGACCTCGCCGATGAGCCGGAACACCTTGAGGGCGTTGGCCTTCGCGGTGGCGCTGAGGCCGGAGCCGGAGATGAGCGCGTCGATGTCTCTCCAGGCGCGGTGGACGTGCGCGTGCGCCGGCGCCGGCGTCACCACCTCGACGTGGGTCCCGAAGAGATGGTGCCGCTCGGTGCGGGTGACCTTCAGCTCCCAGCCGGAGACGCCGAGCGTCTGGAGCTGCGTGACGAGCGCGTCGCGGCTGACGCCCAGGTCGAGGGCCGCCGCGAGGAACATGTCGCCCGCCAGGCCCCCGATGGGCTCCAGGTAGAGGACGCGCTCGCTCACCTCAGTAGGCCTTCGCCAGCACGATGCGGCCCGGCGACGGTGCGCCGGTCAGCACGCAGGTGCCCGGCTCCTGCGTGAGGTCGAAGGGCCGGTTGCGCGTGGTGAGGCCGAACTCGTCCTTGAAGCGCTTCTCGGTCTCGGGCGTGCCGTCCCAGTGCGCGAGCAGGAAGCCGTCCTTCGTCTTCAGCTCCTCCACGGAGTTCACCTCGAAGGTGTTGTCCGTCATGCGCTGCTTCGCGGCGTCGTAGAGCGCCTGCTGCATCTCTTCGAGCAGCTGCCCGGCGCGCGAGACGACCGCGTCGAGCGACACGGTCTCTTTCGCCTTGTTGTCGCGGCGCGCGAGCACCGCCTGGTTCTGCGCGAGGTCCTTGGGGCCCAGCTCCGCGCGCAGGCACACGCCGCGCAGCTCGTACTCGGCGTACTTGAAGCCCGGGCCCTTGGTCTCATCGTCGTCCACGAGCACGCGGATGCCCTGCTTCTTCGCCTCGGCCGCCAGCGCGTGCGCCTTCTCGCGCACCGGCCCGCGCTCTTCCGGCGTCTTGCCGATGATGATGATGACCAGCTGGGTGGGCGCCAGCTTCGGCGGCACCACGAGGCCCGCGTCGTCGGAGTGGGTCATGATGAGCGCGCCGATGAGGCGCGTGGAGACGCCCCAGGAGGTCTGCCACACGTACTCCTTCGTGCCCTCCTTCGACTGGTACTGGGTGTCGAACATCTTCGCGAAGTTCTGCCCCAGCATGTGCGAGGTGCCGGCCTGCAGGGCCTTCTTGTCCTGCATCATGGCCTCGATGGAATAGGTGCTGACCGCGCCGGGGAACTTCTCGCTCTCGGTCTTCTGGCCCTTGATGACGGGCATGGCCATGTAGTCGACGGCGAAGCGCTCGTAGACGTCGAGCATGCGCAGCGTCTCCTCGGTGGCCTCGGCCTCGGTGGCGTGGCAGGTGTGGCCCTCCTGCCAGAGGAACTCGGTGGTGCGCAGGAACAGGCGCGGGCGCATCTCCCAGCGCATCACGTTCGCCCACTGGTTGATGAGGATCGGCAGGTCCCGGTAGCTCTGCACCCAGTTGGTGAAGCTGCGGTTGATGATGGTCTCCGACGTGGGGCGGATGACGTAGCGCTCGCCCTCGGGGAGCGGCTTGCCCCCCGCGTGCGTCACCACCGCCACCTGCGGCGCGAAGTCGGCGACGTGCTTCTTCTCCTTCGCCAGGTACGACTCGGGGATGAGCACCGGGAAGTAGGCGTTCTGGTGGCCGGTGTCCTTGAACATGCCGTCCAGCACCTGCTGCATGTTCTCCCAGATGGCGTAGCCGTTGGGGCGGATGACCATCGAGCCGCGCACGTCGGAGTTGTCGGCGAGCTTCGCCCGCTTGACGAGCTGGATGTACCACTCGCTGAAGTCGTCGGCGCGGGTGGGGAGCTTGAGGTTGTCGTTGCCCTTCTTCGGGGTCTGCGGCTTCTGCGGGTCGGCCATGGCGGCGCACCTATGGCAGCGCCCGCCCCGGAGTTCAACGTCGCCGCGCGCCAGCGGAGGTGCGGACGGCGTCGCCCCCAAAACGTTTTGCACAGCAGCGGCCCGGGCCGGGTCTCTGCGCACACAGTGGGCGTTCCCCGTCTCTCTTCACCTCGAAAGGTGGCCGCGTCAGCCCACGACGCGGTCAGACCCGAACCATGAAACTCAAGCTCTTCTCGGCCCTGGTGGTCGCCTCCATGACGCTCGGCTGCGCCACCGCGCAGATCAAGACCAACCCCGCGCAGCCGTTCCCGCTGGCGGTGAACGAGACGGCGCCGGCCTTCCTCTTCCCCGTCAACCTCTCGCACCTCGGCTCGGGCGGCGACGCCACCCTGATGGGCGCCACCGTCACGGGAATGATGGCGGGGCAGTGGTTTGGCGGCTT
>CALNBU010000154.1 GCA_937875615.1 uncultured Archangium sp. | reverse complement strand
AGGACTAAAAGTTATTATTGCTGGTGCTGGCGGTGCCGCGGCCCAAGCAGCTCAAGCGCATCATCCCCGCCGTGGCCTCGCTGGGCGTCGACCGCGTGGTGCTCACCGGCGCCGCCCGGGTCGAGAAGAGCTACTTCGACTCGCGGGTGTTGGCGGCCGAGTTCCTCGACGAGCTGGTGACGCTGGGGCTGGAGCAGGCCTGCGACACCGTGCTCGATCGCATCGCCGAAGACGGGCTCAGCCCGGACGAGGTGCCCGCCGTCTTTGTGCGGGGATCGGCGGATTGGCCGATCTGCGCCGCCGCCATCTCCCTGCAGCCGGAGCTCCACCGCTTCATCGAGACGACGCTGCCGTCGTGGGAGGGCGCCGGCGCGCTTCGACTGGTGCCCCACCCCTACGCGGAGGCGCCGCTGACGCCCGTCCCCGCCACCCGACACCTGACCCTGGCCATCGGCCCTGACGGAGGCTGGGTGCCCGCGGAGCTGGCGTTGTTCGAGCGCCACGGCTTCACGCCGGTCTCCCTGGGGCGGCGCGTGCTCCGCGGCGAGGTGGCCGTGCCGGCGATCATCGGCGCGTTGCGCGCTGCGGCGCGCGAAGGCGCTGAACAGCACCGGGAGCCATGACAGAGTGCGCGCCTCTCAAACCCAAGGAGCAGTCATGCGCGTTTCCCGTTTCTCTCTATTCGCCGCCGTCCTCGCCGTTGGTCTCCTCTCGGGCTGTGGCCCGACGTGGAAGGTGGTGATGGCCTCCGACCCCACCCAGCTCGGCAACGCCAACAGCGTGGCCGTGCAGTTCGACTACAGCCAGCTCTACGTCGGCAAGTACACCGCCGAGCAGTGGAAGGCGGAGCAGCTGGCGAAGGACCCCGCGTACCAGACCACCTGGGACGATCTCATCACCAAGTACGAGAGCTACTTCCTCCAGGGTCTGAAGCGCGCGGTGCCCGGCGCGCACCCGGCCGCCGAGGGCCCTGGCGATGTCACCCTCACCGTGAAGCCGCAGTCGCTCACCATGGGCAAGTACGTGGTGGTGGCCCGCACCGCGACCTCGGTCACCACGCTGGTGAGCGCCCACGCCGGTGAGGGGGAGGACACCGACATCATCAGCATGACCGCCAGCTACCCGGCCAGCGTCACCCAGCCCTCGGTGTTCCAGCACATCGGCCACGTCGGTGAGAACCTCGGCGCGCAGACGGGCCGGTTCCTCGAGAGCAAGAAGGCGAAGTAACCTCGGCCCATGACGTTCGAGAAGACGCCGCCGAAGCGCGACACGGTCAATCCACCGGCGCTGTTGGAGTTCATGATGAAGGGCTGGCGTCCCCAGTCCACGGAGCTCCCCGCACCGCACCCTCACGCCGAGACCTTCCGGGCCCGGCGCGAGGCGCTTCGGCGACGTTTTCCCCGGGACGTCCTGGTGGTGCCCACCGGCCACGAGCAGGTGCGCGCCAACGACACCCACTTCCGCTTCCGGCCGGGCTCCGACTTCTTCTGGCTCACCGGGAACCAGGAGCCCGACTGCGTGCTGGTGCTCACGCCCGACGGTGAGCAGCTCTTCGTGGAGCCGAACCCCGGGCGCACCGACGCCACCTTCTACACCGACCGCAAGAAGGGCGAGCTGTGGGTGGGCCCGCGCTTCGGCGTGCCGCAGAGCGAGGCCTTCTTCGGGCTCCCGGCGCGGCCGCTGAGCGAGCTGCCCGCGGTCCTCGAGCGACACCCCGT
>CALNBU010000153.1 GCA_937875615.1 uncultured Archangium sp. | reverse complement strand
GCGTCTCGATCTCCTGGAGGCTCATGCGCTCCTTGATCGCGCGCTCCATGCGGACGAGGCCGATGCGGTACTGGTTCTCGAGCAGCTCGCCCACCGCGCGGACGCGACGGTTGCCGAGGTGGTCGATGTCGTCGATCTGACCCTTGCCGTTCTTCAGATCGATGAGGTAGCGGATGGTCTCCAGGATGTCGCGCTTGGTGAGCACCTGGTTGTCGAGCGGCTCCTCCACGCCGAACTTGCTGTTCAACTTCAGGCGGCCGACCTTCGAGAGATCGTAGCGCTCAGGGTTGAAGAAGAGCACGTTGGTGAAGAGGTTGGTCGCCGTCTCCGGCGTCGGCGGATCGCCCGGGCGCACGCGCCGGTAGATCTCCATCACCGCCTCTTCCGGCGTCTCGATCTTGTCCAGGAGCAGCGTGTCGCGCAGGTACGGGCCCACGTTGAGGTTGTCGATGAAGAGGACCTTGATCTCCTTCACGCCGCGCTTGAGCAGCTCCTCGAGGCTGGTCTGGTTCACCTCTTCGTTGCACTCGAGGAGCACCTCGCCGGTGCTCTCATCGACCACGTCGTAGGCCGACACCTTGGTGAAGAGCTCGTCGACGTCGAGCGGGAGCCGGGCGATCTTCGACTGCTCCAGCTTCTTGAGCGCCGCGCGGGTGAACTTGCGGTTCTTCTTGACGATCACCTCGCCGTGCTTGTCCTTCACGTCACGGGTGGCTCGCTGGTTGTAGAGCAGCTCGAAGTCCACCGACTTCTCGAACTCGGTCTCCGAGTGCAGGAAGACCGTCTCGGTGGCGTAGAAGTAGTTGAGGATCTCCTCGGTGGAGCCCTTGAACTCCAGCGGCGACTTGCGCGCGGTGTCCTTCATCGCGCCGAGCGCGCGGATGAGCACCGTCACCGGGAGCTTGCGCCGACGGTCGATGCGAACGTACAGCAGGTCCTTGTGGTCGAACTCGAAGTCGAGCCACGAGCCGCGCGAGGGGATGATGCGCGCGTTGTAGAGCAGCTTGCCCGACGAGTGGCTCTTGCCCTTGTCGTGGTCGAAGAAGGCGCCCGGGCTGCGGTGCAGCTGGCTGACCACCACGCGCTCGGTGCCGTTGATGATGAAGGTGCCGTTCTCGGTCATCAGCGGGATCTCGCCGAAGTAGACCTCCTGCTCCTTCACGTCGCGGATCGACTGGGCGCCGGTCTCTTCGTCCTTGTCCCAGACCACCAGGCGGACGACCACCTTGATGGGCGCGGCGAAGGTCATGCCACGCTGACGGCACTCGTCGACGTCGTACTTGGGCCGCTCGAGGTTGAAGCTGACGAACTCCAGCGAGCTCGTCTCATTGAAATCGCGAATGGGGAAGACCGACTTGAACACGGCCTGCAGACCCACGTCTTCGCGCTTCTCCGGCGCGACGTCAGCCTGGAGAAACTTCTCGTACGAGAGCTTCTGGATGTTGATGAGGTTGGGGATCTCGATGACCTTGTTGATCTTCGCGAAGCTCTTTCGGGCACGGAAGTTGTTCTGCAGGGTCGGCATTCGCTAGCTCCAGAAGACAGCGCTTTAAATACGGGCAAAGCCGGTGACCAACTCAAGGGTCACCGGCTCGCCCAATGAACAGATACGAAACGGCTTGATTACTTGAGCTCCACCGTCGCACCGACAGCGGTCAGCTTTTCCTTCATCTTGTTGGCGTCGTCCTTGCTCACGCCTTCCTTCACCGGCTTGGGCGCGCCCTCGACGAGGTCCTTGGCCTCCTTCAGGCCGAGACCGGTGAGCTCACGCACCACCTTGATCACGTCGATCTTCTTGTCGCCAGCCTTCGCGAGAACAACGGTGAACTCCGTCTTCTCCTCGGCAGGAGCCGCCGCCGCCGCCGGGCCCGCCGCGACCGCGACCGCAGCCGCCGCCGAAACGCCCCACTTCTCTTCCAGCTTCTTCACGAGGTCAGCCGCCTCGATGACCGTAAGGCTCGAGAGCGACTCCACGATTGCGTTGATGTCCGCCATGACTTTCTTCCTCTAACGAAAATTGAACTTCTGGTTAACAGATGAACTGGTTGGAACTGACTCTTCAGGCTGCCTTGTCGGCCTTCGCCTTGATCACGCGGGCCAGGCTTCCGCCGGGCTCGTTGATGGTGCGGACGAGCTTGGTCGCCGGCGCGTTGATGAGGTTCAGGATCGTCGCGCGCAGCTCGTTGAGGCCCGGCAACTTCGCCAGCGCCACCACGCCTGCCTTGTCGACCTTCTGTCCCTGCACCACACCCGACTTGATCTTGACGCTTTCCAGATCCTTGACGAACTCCTGCAGGATCTTGGCGGGCGTCACCACGTCGTCGTAGGAGATGGCCGCAGCCACCGGCCCCACGAAGTCGTCGGAGATCTTCTCGACCGCGGTGCCCTTCGCGGCGCGACGCGCCAGCGTGTTCTTCAGCACCTTCCACTCGACCTTGCCGGCGCGAAGCTTCGCACGAAGCCTGTTGACGGTCTCAACGTCGAGCTTGTTGAACTCCGCGATGATCACCCCCTGTGCGCGGGTGAACTTGTCGTTGAGCTCCTTGATCAGCTCTTCTTTCTCGCTCTTGAGCATTCTTTTGCACCTCCTTCCATTTTTGACGTCCTTGGCAAAAGCACGCTGCAGGAGCGAGAAGTTGAGATTTTCCAACCGCTCCCCGTCTCGGCAGGGCAGCCCATTCCGGCCACCGTTTAAGCCCCCCGCCTCTGCCTTCACGACACACCCCTCAGCGATACTGAGGTGCCAAGGTGCCGTGACGCGTCTGGCTGGGAGCCCCTGCTGTCTTCGTCCAGGGGTCTATTCTGTTGAATTCGTTCGATGCGCCAACGTGGCGCCTCAATTGCAACGCGGCGGCCCTTATAGGAAGGGGCCACCGCGTGTCAACTCCGTCGCGAACTACTTGTACTTCGCGGCGATTTCCTGCGTGTCGAGCTTCACGCCGGGGCCGTGGGTGGCGCTCAGGGTCACGCCCTGGAGGTACACGCCCTTCGCCGTGGCCGGCTTCAGCTTGAAGATGGTCTCGATGAGGGTGTTGAAGTTCTCGGTCAGCTTCTCGGGACCGAACGACGCCTTGCCCAGCGGCGCGTGCACCACGCCCGCCTTCTCGGCGCGGAACTCGATCTTACCGCCCTTGGCCTCCTTGATGGCCCGGGTCAGATCCTGGGTCACCGTGCCGACCTTGGGGTTCGGCATCAGGCCGCGGGGACCGAGCACTTTACCGAGGCGACCCACCACACCCATCATGTCGGGCGTCGCGATCACCGTGTCGAAGTCCATGAAGCCCTCTTCGATGCGCTTGGCCAGATCCGCCTCGCCCACCACGTCGGCGCCAGCAGCAGTGGCCTCCGACTGCTTCTCGCCGCGGGCGAACACCGCCACGCGAGCGGTCTTACCGGTGCCATTGGGGAGCACCACCGCGCCGCGCACCATCTGGTCCGCGTGCTTGGGGTCGACGCCCAGGTTGATGGCCACGTCGATGGTCTGATCGAACTTGCCCTTCACGAAGTCCGCGGTGGTCTTGAGGACCGCGAAGCCCTCGGCCACGGAGTAGCGCTTGTTGCGATCGATCTTGGCGGAGGCCGCCTTGAATTTCTTGCCAGCCATTGAAATGTCTCTTTCTTGAAGTGAGAAGGTGGGGAGGAGTGACTCAGTCGACCTGGATGCCCATCGAGCGGGCCGTGCCGGCGATGGTCCGCACGCAGGCCTCGATGCTGCCCGCCGTGGTGTCCTGGATCTTCTGCTTCGCGATCTCCTCGACCTGCTTCATGGTCACCTTGCCGACGATCTCCTTGCCGGACCGCTTGGCGCCAGAGCCCTTCTTCTTCTCGGTGTGCAGGCCGGCCGCCTTCTTGAGCAGCACCGACGCGGGGGGCGTCTTGAGCTCGAAGGTGAAGGAGCGGTCCTGATACACGGTGATGATCACCGGGATAATCAGCGCTTCCTTCATCTGCGCCTGCGTCTTGGCGTTGAACTGCTTGCAGAACTCCATGATGTTCACGCCCTGCTGACCGAGCGCGGGACCAATGGGAGGAGCCGGGTTCGCCTTGCCGGCGGGGATCTGCAGCTTGACCTGACCTGTGACCTTCTTCATTGCTGGGGACTTCTCCTGTGGTGCGAACGGCCGCGCGAGGCGACCTCCCACGTTGGGTTGGGGTTACTGCACTGCTTTCAGCTCGTCTTCTCGACCTGCATGAAGTCGAGCTCCACCGGGTTGGGCCGACCAAAGATGCTGATCAGCACCTTCACCCGGTTCTTCTCGGCGTTCACCTCTTCGACGCTCCCGTTGAAGTTGGCGAAGGGCCCATCGACGATGCGCACGGTGTCGCCCTCGCTGTACTGCACCTTCGCCTTCGGCCGGGCCGTCCCCTCGGTCGTCTGCGAAGTGAGCCGCGCCACTTCCTGATCGCGCAACGGCGGCGGATCTTCCTGGCCGATCTGGCCGAGGAACCCGGTCACCTTGGGCGTGTTCTTCACCAGCGACTTGGTGCGGGTGTTCATGGCCATGTTCACGAACAGGTACCCGGGCATCGTCTTGCGCTTGGTGGTGCGCTTCTGGCCGTCGCGCATCTCCACCACCTGCTCGGTGGGCACCAAGATCTCACCGAAGAACTCCTCGAGTCCTTCGACCTTGATCTTGTCCTCGAGGCTCTTCTTCGCCTTGTTCTCGAAGTTCGAGTACGTGTGCACCGCGAACCACTTCTTGTCGCTGTTCTCGACGGTCATCATCAACTCCCCACGATCATCGGCAGCCACTCGACCATCACCTTGTAGCTGAGCGTGTCCATGCCGAAGAGGATGACCGAGGCGATCACCGACGCCACCACCACCGCGATGGTCGACACCCGGACGTCGTCGAGCGACGGCCAGGTGACCCGCATCAACTCCGTCGCCACCTCGAGGCTCAGCGTCTTGAGCCGCGGGTTGGTCCAGGCGTAGGCCATCGCGGCCACCGCCAGCGCGAAACCCACCGCGCTCGCCGTGGTGATGCCCGTACCCGAGATCAACACGCCGTCGGAGAGACCAAACGCGCCGAGCGACATCTCGGTCATCTTCCCGAGGAAGAGGACCAGGACGACGCCGAACAACAGGTAGCTGATGACAACGAGGCGCCGCGGATCCATCTCCGCACGGTTCGCCTGCTGGCTCGCTTCACTGGCCGACATTCATGACTCCGAACTTGGGTGAATAACTGGCACGCCGGGCAGGATTCGAACCTGCAACAGGCGGTTTTGGAGACCGCTGCTCTACCGTTGGAGCTACCGGCGTAACTCCTTAGAAAC
>CALNBU010000152.1 GCA_937875615.1 uncultured Archangium sp. | reverse complement strand
GAGGCCGTCGCTCCGGCCGCGCACCGAGGTGATGGCCTCACCGGCGAGGCGACCGAGCGCGGCGATGGTGCGCTGTTCTTCTTCTCCGAAGGGCTCGGGGCGCTCGGCGTAGAGCAACCCGAAGGGCGCGCCGCCGGAGGCGATCAACGGCGCGCACAACAGGCCCTTCACCCGCCCGGCCTCCTTGCGCTCCAGCGCCCCGCGCACCAGCGAGCGCGGCACCTCCACCGACTCAGCGCCCACCACCGCCGCGGTCATCAACCCTTCGGTCCCGCCCAGCAGCGCGGCCGACGTCTCCGCGTTGACGCTGCGGCCCAGCTCTTCGGCGGCGCGGCGCAGCACCATGGCCTCGCTGGTCGCGGAGATGAGCGCGACGCCCGCGTGGTACAGGCCCGCGAGCGGCCCCACCGCGGGGAGCAGCTCTTCGACCGGATCTGCGTGCGCCTCACCGGGGGCCTCGCGATCGGACAACGACGCCCGCGCCGAGGGCTCGAACAAGATGGTGGAGTCGCCGACCTGCAGCCGATCTCCCGGCAGCAGGAGCAGCTCGCCCTCCAGCTTCTCCGAGTTGACGAGGGTGCCGTTGCGCGACCCCAGATCGCTCACCTTCGCCTGGCCGGCGTCGATGAGGAGCTGCACGTGGCGGCGCGACACCTTCGCGTCCTCCAGCGGGATGGTGCACGACGGGCTGCGGCCGATGATGACCTCGCCCTGCACCTCGAGTCGGCGCCCTGCCTGCGGGCCCGTCAGCAACAACAGCGCGGCCATGCGGTCTCCTTCAAGCAGGTCTCTCCAGCTGGAGCAGCTGCTCCACTTCGTCAGGTTCGAGTTGCCGCCCTTCCCGTGCCACCGACAGCGCGTTAATCTGCGTGTCGTCGACCTCCACGTGAGACCCCTTGCGCCACTCCGAGGTGCGCGTCCCGCCCTCCACCAGCTTGCCGATCAGCGTCTCCTCGCTCCACTGTACGACCTCGACCCAGAGTTGCTCCTGCTCGGGTTCCTCACTGGCACCGGAGGGATGCACCTCGAAGGGCGCCCGCACCAGGAAGGTGAGCGGCTCCATCAACCCCTTGCGCAGGTAGCGCCCCTTGAAGAGCGGCAGCAGACGGCTGGCCTCGGTCTGCTTCTTCCGCGACTCGTCTTCGCTCTCCTCGGTGAAGCGCTCGCGGTAGTGCACGAGGATCTCCGACATGGAGTGACGCCCCTCCGGAGACACCACCGTGAGGAAGCCGCTCCCGTGGCCGGTGAAGGTGTCGGGGTCGACCTGAAAGAGGTTGGCCCGCCCCTCGTCGCAGGGCAGCAGCCGGAAGTCCCGGCCCACGCTGGTGGTGAGCACCTGCCGCGGCTGGGGTCCGCTGCCGAAGGCGAGATCCGCCGCCAGCTCGTAGAAGAAGGTCTCCGCGGCGGAGAGGTCGGCCTCCGCGATGCGGAACATCTCCACGTCGGGCGCGGCGAACTTCGCCAGCCCGTGGGTGTGGACCCACAGGAGCGGGTCGCTCTCGCTCAGCACCTGCGCGTGCACCGTGAGGTGGTCGCGAATGTCGAAGTCGAGCTCGGTGATCTCCTCCACGTCGAGGCCCGAGTGGAGCTTGAAGCTGGTGAGGTCCACCGCCACGCCCTCGCAGAGCTCCAGCAACGTCCGCACCGTCCACAGCGCCTCGAACGCGGCCACGCTGGGCTGCGGCACGCCGGGCTCGAAGCTGACCCGGTAGAAGCCGCGCGCGGCCTCCAACCGGGCGCGCAGCTCCGGCGGTCCGGTGAGGAGGTCTGGCGTCCAGCCCAGGGGCTTGAGCAGCGTGTCGAAGCGGACGTCGACCCGGCTCTGCTCGGAGCGCACCGAGAACAGCACGCCGGGCACGTCGAACAGGAGCTCGACCTCGTCGGAGGAGAAGGCCTCGGTGAGCACCTCCGCGCCCACTGGCTCCGGCGCCTCGGCGGCGACCAGGTAGACCTCCTTGAGCGGCTGCGTCACAGGTGCTTCTCGATCTGCCGGAAGAGGTCGACGCGATCGACGAGGTTGGTCAGGTAG
>CALNBU010000151.1 GCA_937875615.1 uncultured Archangium sp. | reverse complement strand
GGATACAAATTTTGGCAAGGGCTTTGCAGAATATGAAAGTGCTGCCTGCCTACAACCGCGGCGCCGTTCCCGGCGCCCAGCTTTCCCACCTGAACCTCTCTGACAGGTCCCTGATGAACGCTCCTCTCGACCTCTCCCTGTCTGATCCCCGGCGCGAGCTGCGCCTGTGCGCGCCGGTCATCACCCCGCCCGACGTGGAGTCCTTCTGCTCGACGTTGCGCCGGGAGGCGCTCGCCGTCGGCGGCACATCGGTGAGCTCTCGCTGGTGGTGACCGAGCTGGCGGCCAACGCCACCCAGCACGGGCTCACCGGAGAGCTGACGGTGCTCGTCGAGCCCCGCGGCTGGCGGGTGCTGGTGTGCGACCGCGGCGCGGGGCTCCCGCCCGAGGTGCTGGAGCAGCGTGAAGCCGGCACCGGGCTCTCCACGGTTCGACGGTTGTGCACCTCGCTGTCGATGCACAACGACGGGCTGGGCGCGTGCGTGGTGGCGACCCGGGTCTTCCCGCCCGACTACGCCACGCTGGCCTGAGCGCAGCGCAACGCCGGCCTTCAGTCGGCAATTCGCCGTAAAATTCGCCTCGAAATGTAACCGCGGCTGTCACGAACCCCGAAGGTCTCTCCACGGGTGGGCGACGACAACACGGCATGCGCGTCATCGCCGAGGCACCGAAGCACCACCTCACCGTCGGCTCCACCGGCCCCGCCGTGAAGAAGCTCGAGCAGGCGCTGAAGGCACGCGGCCTGCTCGAGGGCCCCGTCGACGACGTGTTCGACAAGGCGACGAAGCAGGCCGTACAGCGCTTCGAGCGCAAGCACGGGTGGAAAGCCGATGGCATCGTCGGCGGCCGCATCTGGAAGAAGCTGAGGCTCTCGGGCGAGGCGCACGAAGGCAGCACCAGCGCCGTCAGCCAGGGCAGCACCCGGTTCACTACGGTGAACATCAACGTGAAGAGCAACCCGCCCATGAGCCAGGACAAGGTGCTGCACGACGTACGTCGCGCCGCCGCCGCGGGCGATGTCATCGGGTGGAACGAGATCAGCGTGCTCAAGAACAAGGACGGCTCGCGCGACGACCGCTACTTCGACGCCATCACGTCGCTCGGCAAGGACTGGGGCCACTTCATGCCGAAGCACGGCACGTACCGCATCCCCAACCCCATCTCGTGGAAGAAGAAGGAATGGGACCTCGTCGACTCGGGCTTCCGCCGCACGCACGGCGGCCTCGAGGAGGTCTCACCCAGCCGCTACGTCACGTGGGTCAAGCTCAAGAACAAGAAGACCGGTGACACCATCGTCCGCATGAACACGCACCTCGTCAGCGGCGCGTGGAACGGAAAGAAGGACAAGGCCGACGGCTGGCGCCAGGACAAGTGGCGCACGCACCTGCGCACGCTGAAGGAGCTGGTGGCGCGCTTCGAGCGCTCGGGGCACCCGGTCATCATCGGCGGCGACTTCAACCGCAACCACTTCAAGGTGCTGGGCAACACGGTGAAGTACGACAATGATCTCCACGTCGGCACGCACGGCGCGGCGACGCTCGACTACGTGATGCACACGCCGAGCAAGGACCTGAAGAAGGTCGGAGGCCGCGTGCAGGGCGCCTACGCCTCGGACCACGACGCCGTGGTGGTGAAGTACCAGCTCGGCTGAATCGGCGGCAGCGTCAGCGCGCGCTGGCGATGCTCAGCGCGCCAGCTCTGCGTCGATGATGCGCGCGAAGTCCGACGGCGGTCGGGCGCCGCTCAGCTCGATGCCGTTGATGAAAAAGGCCGGCGTCCCGCTGACGCCCGCGGCCTTCCCGGCGGCGAGGTCCCGCTTCACCGTCGCCTGCGCCCGCTCAGAGGTCAGACAGCTGGCGAAGGTCGCGTCGTCGAGGCCCAGCGCGCTGGCCTGCAGCTTCAGCGACTCTTCGTCCAGATCCTGCGACGCGAACAGCGCGTCGTGGAACTCCCAGAAGCGCCCCTGCTCCGCGGCACAGACCGCGGCGGCCGCCGCGCGCGCCGCGTGCGGATGAAACGAGAGCGGGTAGTGGCGGAACACCAGGCGCACCCGCCCCTCGTAGGTCTTCATCACCTCCTGCACCGCCTCGTTGGCCCGGGCGCAGTACGGGCACTCGAAGTCGGCGAACGCCACGATGACCACCTTCGCGTCCGGCGCGCCCCGGCTGGGCCCGACCGGCTCCACGAGCTTGCGCGGCCGCTCCGGCGCCTTGAGCAACAGCCGGTAGCCCGCCTCGGCCTTCAGCGCGCCGAAGACCTGCTGGGCGCGGCGGGCGCGGAGCTCCCGCTTCACCGCCTGCGCCAGCTGGGGCTTCACCTCGTCGAAGCTCACCCCCGGAGGGATCCTGCCGCGCGCCTTCTGGTAGAGCACGTCGATCTGCTCGTCCGTCGGCTCCGGGACCCCGGACTCCACGTTGGCCACCAACCACGCCTCTTCGGTCTGGTTCGCGGCCTTCGCCTTCTCGGCGATGATGGCCTCCACCGCGAGCTGGTCCGCCGCCTCGGCGCGCAGCTCGAAGAGCTGGTCCTCCAGCTTGAGCAGCTCGTCCTTCACCTTCGCGTCTACCTCGGCCTGGCGGATGACCCGCGCGCCGAAGGAGGCCACCACCGGGCTCGGGCCATCGTCGCCCTTCACCGCGGCGGTGGTCGCGCAGCCGAGGAGCGCCACCGACAACGTCGACATCGAAACGCGCCGCATGATGGACCTCAATTGGGCACCGGGACCGCGAACTCCGCGGGCTTCTCGAGGACCAGCGCCTCACGCAGCACCTCGTCCACGTAGTCCACCAGCACGATGCGCAGGGCCCGCCGGACCTTCTTCGGCACCTCGCGCAGATCCTTCCGGTTCTCGCGGGGCACCAGCACGGTCTTGATGCCGAGGCGGTGCGCGGCGAGACACTTCTCCTTCAACCCACCGATGGGCGTCACGCGACCGCGCAGGGTGATCTCGCCCGTCATCGCCACGTCGCGCCGCACCGGGATGCGGGTGATGGCCGAGACCAGCGCGGTGGCCATGGTGACGCCGGCGCTGGGGCCGTCCTTGGGGAAGGCGCCGGGGAAGTGGATGTGGAGATCGTTCTGCTCGAAGAACTTGTCGTCGATGCCGAAGCGGCGCGCCTTGCTGCGCACGTAGGTCACCGCCGCCTGCGCCGACTCCTTCATCATGTCCTTGAGGAGGCCGGTCACCACCAGCTTGCCCTTCCCGGGCATGGTGGTGGCCTCGGTCGTCAGCACCTCGCCGCCGAACTCGGTCCACGCCAGCCCGTTGACCATCCCCACCTGGTTCTCCTTCTCGCCCTTGTCCTTCGGCACCTTCGGCGTACCGAGCAGCTTCACCAGCCGCTTGCTGTCGATCCGCACCGGCTGCTTGCCGGCCTTGAGGGCCTCGCGCGCCAGCTTGCGGAACACCCCCGAGATCTCGCGCTCCAGGTTCCGCACGCCGGCCTCCCGGGTGTAGCGGCGGATGACGGTGCGCAGCGCCAGCGTGGTCAGCTTCACCTCCATGTCCTGAAGGCCGTTGTTCTCCTGCTGCTTCGGCACCAGGTAGCGCCGGGCGATGGAGAGCTTCTCGTCCTCGGTGTAGCCGGCGAGGCGGATGACCTCCATGCGGTCCTGCAGAGGCTGCGGGATGCCCGCCATGGAGTTGGCGGTGCAGATGAACATCACCTTCGACAGGTCATAGTCGAGGTCGAGATAGTGGTCGTTGAAGGTGTGGTTCTGCTCGGGGTCCAGCACCTCCAGCAGCGCCGCGCCGGGATCTCCGCGGAAGTCCGACGACATCTTGTCGATCTCGTCGAGCAGGATGACCGGGTTCGACGACTCCGCCTTCTTCAGCGCCTGCACCAGCTTGCCGGGCATGGCGCCGATGTACGTGCGCCGGTGGCCGCGGATCTCCGCCTCGTCGCGCACGCCGCCGAGCGCGATGCGCACGAACTTCCGGTCGAGCGCCCGGGCGATGGAGCGCCCCAACGAGGTCTTGCCCACGCCCGGCGGACCGACAAAGCACAAGATGGGGCCCTTCAGCTTTCCCACCAGCTGCTGCACCGCGAGGTACTCGAGGATGCGCTCCTTCACCTTCTTGAGGCCGTAGTGGTCGGCGTCGAGGACCTCCTCGGCCGCGGTGATGTCGAGCTTGTCCTCGGTCAGCTCCTCCCAGGGCAGCGCCAACACCCAGTCGATGTAGTTGCGCACCACCGTGGCCTCAGCCGACATGGGGCCCATCATCTTGAGCTTCTTGAGCTCCTTCCTGACGCGCGAGAGCGCCTCCGGCGGCATCTTCTTGCTCTTGAGCTGGTCCTCGAGCTCCTGCAGCTCGCTCTTCCCACCCTCGCCCTCCTTGTCGCCCAGCTCGCGCTGGATGGCCTGCATCTGCTCGTTCAGGAAGTACTCGCGCTGGGTCCGCTCCATCTGCTTCTTGACGCGTGACTTGATGCGCTTCTCGGCCTTGAGGATCTCGATCTCACCCTGCATCAGCTCGAAGAGCTTCTCGAGCCGGGTCACCGGCGAGGTGGTCTCCAGCAGCGCCTGGCGATCGCCCACCGCCTTGAAGGGGAGGTGGATGGCGATGGTGTCCGACAGCCGCGACGGATCATCGATGGCGGCGACCTGCTGCTGCAGCTCGGGCGCGATGCGCTTGTTGAGCTCGACGTAGGACTTGAAGGTCTGCTGGACCGCGCGCAGCAGCGCCTCCAGCTCCACGCCCGCCGGCTTTTCCTCGGCGAGGCGCTCGTACTCGCACATGAAGAAAGGATCGTTGGGGACGAACTTGAGCAGCTTCGCCCGCGCCACGCCCTCCACCAGCACCTTGACCGTGCCGTCCGGCAGCGGGAGCAGCTGCACCACCTGGCCCAGCGTCGCGTTGGTGAAGATCTCGTCAGGCGAGGGATCGTTGGTCTTCGCCTTCATCTGCGCCGACAACAACAGCCAGGCCTTGCCGTCCGGGCCCTTCTTCGCCATCGCGTCCTTGAGCGCGGCGATGGACTTCTCCCGGCCCACGTAGAGCGGGCGCACCTCATGCGGAAAGAGCACGATGTCCCGCAGCGGCAGCAGCGGGAGAGGGCCGGTAGCAGACTCTTTCTTGTCGTCGCGACTGAAGAACATGGGTGTGGCGGGTTGTAACGCCCGCCACAGGCCCCGTCACCTTTACAGCCCCAACTGGGCGCGCAGGAAGGCCACCTGGTCGGCAGAGCTCTCGATGTTCTTCGCCACCTGGTCCGCGCCGCCGTGGCCGGCGTTGGCCTCGATGCGCAGCCAGCTCACCGTGGAGGGCGACGCCGCCTGCACCGCCGCGGTGAACTTGCGCGCGTGGAAGGGGTCCACGCGGTCGTCGTGATCGGCGCTCAACATCAGCAGCGCCGGGTAGCGCGCGCCGCCCTTCACGTGCCGCTGCGGCGAGTAGGCCTGCAGCACCTTCAGCTCGTCGGCGTTGTCGGGATCTCCGTACTCCGAGATCCAGGTCTTGCCGCTGCCGTAGAGCGTGTAGCGCTCCATGTCGAGGAGCGGCACCGCGCAGATGACCGCGCCGAACAGCTCCGGCCGCTGCGTCATCGCCGCCCCCACCAGCAGGCCGCCGTTGGAGCCACCCCGGATCGCCAGCCGCGAGGGCTTCGTCCACTTCTCCTTGATCAGGTACTCGGCCGCCGCCGCGAAGTCGTCGAACACGTTCTGCTTGTTCCCCTGCTTCCCCGCGTCATGCCACGCCTTGCCGTACTCGCCGCCGCCGCGGAGGTTGGGCACCGCGTACACCCCGCCCGCCTCGAGCCACGGGTAGATGAAGGAGGTGAAGCTGCTGGTGAGCGAGACATCAAAGCCGCCGTAGCCGTACAGCAGCACCGCGTTGTTGCCGTCGAGCGCCACGTCCTTCCTGGCGACGATGAACATGCTCACCGGCGTCTTGTCCTTCGACTCGTAGAAGACCTGGCGCACCTCGTACTTCGAGGGGTCCACCGGCACCTCGACGCGCGCGTAGAGGCTCGACGCCCCGGTCTTCACCGACACCCGGAAGCTGTCCCGCGGCTGAACGAAGGAGCTGTAGCTGTAGAAGGCCTCGTCGTCGTCCGGGTCTCCCACCAGGTTGCTGGCCGTCCCCAGCCCGGGGAGCTGCACCTCACGCACCTTCTTCCCGTCGAGGTCGAACAGCTCGATGACGCTCACCGCCTTCTTGAGCGACGCGATGGCCAGGTGCCCGCCGACGATGCTCACCGCCTGCCGCGAGGCCTCCTTGTCTTCGGGCACCAGCTCCTTCCAGTGCTTGCGCTCGAAGCGGTTGGGGTCGACCTTGAAGACGCGCTTGTTGGGCGCGCCCTCATCGGTCGTCACGTACAGGCTGCCCTTCCAGGCCGTCACCCCGTAGGTCGCGTCCTTGCCGGACACCAGGCGCTGCCAGGTCTTGTCCTTGCCCACGCGCTTGAAGAAGAGATCGTTCTCGTTCCACCCGCGCATGATGGAGACGAAGAGGAACTTCCCGTCGCGGGAGACGTCGCCGCCGATGAAGGTGCGCGGGTCTCCGGTGCGCGGGTGGAGCTGGGTGTCCTTGTCAGGCGCGGTGCCCAGCGTGTGCTGGCGCACCTCGCAGTAGCCGGGGCGGTCGGCGATGGGGATGTTGGCGTCGACCGGCAGCCACTCGTAGATGAAGCTCTTGTTGTCAGGCAGCCAGGTGGGGCTGGCGTACTTGGCGCCGGGGATCACGTCGAGCTCGCTGCGCGCGCCGGTGTCCACGTCCAGCACGTACAGCGTGGCCTCGTCGGCGGCGTTCGGCTTCTGGGCGAAGACCACCTTCTTGCCGTCCCAGCTGGGGACCCAGGTGCCGAGGCTGATGGTGTTGTCGGCGCTCCACGCGTTGGGGTCGAGCAGCACCTTCTCCTCGCCGTCCGCGCCCTGCTTCCAATAGACGACGGCCTTCTCGCGGTCCTTGTGGGTGCGCACGTAGAAGTAGCGCCCACCCCGCTTGACGGGCGTGGAGATGGCGTCGAGGTAGTACAGCTCGCGGTAGCGCTGCAGCAGCGCCGCCCGGGTGGGCAGCTCGTTCAGGCGCGCGCGGGTGTACTCGTCCTGCGCCTTCATCCACGCCTGCACCTCGGGCGCCTTCTCGTCTTCGAGCCAGCGGTACGGGTCGGACGACGGCTCACCGAGGCGGGTGGAGGGCGGCACGGGCGGTTGCGCTTCTTTCTGCGCCTGCGGCGCGGCTTCGGAGGAGACGGAGGCGGCCTGCTGCGTAGTGGCGCAGCCGGGCAGCGCGAGGAGAGATGGTGGCCGACTCCCTGATGGTCGCTGGCGGCGCAGCCGGCCAGCGCGAGGGACACGAGGAGTCGTCGCATGGGCGCGCGTCATACTCCCGATGCGCGGGCGCTTCACCGCTTCTTCAGCGGCGCTCGTGACTCAGGCGGCGGTCTCTTCGTACAGCACCACGGGCTCCTTCTTCTTGAGCACCGCGTCCTCGTTGATGACCACCTCGCGGGCCGTCTTCTTGGAGGGGATCTCGTACATCAGCTCCATCATCACCGTCTCGAGGATGGCGCGGAGACCGCGGGCTCCCGTCTTCCGGCGGATGGCCTCCTGGGCGATGGCCTTCAGCGCCCCGTCGGTGAACTTGAGCTGCACGCCGTCGAGCTCCAGCAGCTTCTTGTACTGCTTGGTGAGCGCGTTCTTCGGCGTCACCAGGATCTCGATCAACGCCGCCTCGTCGAGCTCTTCGAGCGCGGTCACCACCGGGAGCCGGCCGATGAACTCGGGGATCATCCCGAACTTGAGCAGATCCTCCGGCTCGACCTTCTTGAGCAGCTCGGTGAGCGATTTGTCGGACTTCTTCTTGATCTCCGCGCCGAAGCCCAGGGACTTGCCGCCCAGGCGCCGCTCGATGACCTTGTCGAGCCCGCCGAAGGCGCCGCCGCAGATGAAGAGGATGTTGGTGGTGTCGACCTGGAGGAACTCCTGCTGGGGGTGCTTGCGCCCGCCCTTGGGCGGCACGTTGGCCACCGTCCCCTCGATGATCTTGAGCAGCGCCTGCTGCACGCCCTCGCCGCTCACGTCGCGGGTGATGCTGGGGTTCTCCGACTTGCGGGCGATCTTGTCGATCTCGTCGACGTAGACGATGCCGCGCTGCGCGCGCTCGATGTCACCGTCCGCCGCCTGGAGCAGGTTGACGATGATGTTCTCGACGTCTTCGCCCACGTAGCCGGCCTCGGTCAGCGTGGTGGCGTCGGCGATGCAGAACGGCACGTTGAGGATGCGCGCCAGCGTCTGCGCCAGCAGCGTCTTGCCGCTGCCGGTGGGCCCGAGGAGCAGGATGTTCGACTTCTGCAGCTCCACGTCGCCGAGCTGCACCTTCGACTCGATGCGCTTGTAGTGGTTGTGCACCGCCACGCTCAGGACCTTCTTCGCCCGGTCCTGACCGATGACGTACTCGTCGAGGATGCCCTTGATCTCCGAGGGCCGGGGGATGCGCAGCCGGGTGTCCTTCTGCTCTTCCTTGTCGATCTCCTCGGCGATGATGTCGTTGCACAGGCCGATGCACTCGTCGCAGATGTAGACCGTGGGCCCGGCGATGAGCTTCTTCACCTCCTTCTGCGACTTGCCGCAGAAGGAACAGCACAGGCTCTGGTTGCCGCTGTCGCGGCCGACATTCCTCGTTGCCATGGGAGAACGCTAACGCCTTACTTCTTTTCCGGCGAGCCGGCCGTGGGCTTCCGCACGAAGACGTCGTCGATGAGCCCGTACTGCTTGGCCTCGGTGGCGCTCATGAAGTTGTCGCGATCGCAGTCCTTCTCGATGCGCTCCACCGAGTGCCCGGTCGACTTGGCGAGGATCTCGTAGAGCACCTGCTCGAGGCGCGCCATCTCCGCCACCTGGATCTTCATGTCGCGCGCCTGCCCCCGCGCCCCGCCCAGCGGCTGGTGGATCATGATGCGGGAGTTGGGCAGCGCCGCGCGCTTGCCCTTCGCCCCCGCCGCCAGCAGCACCGCGCCCATGGACGCCGCCTGCCCGGTGCAGATGGTGGCCACGCTGGGCTTCACGTACTGCATGGTGTCGTAGATGGCGAGGCCCGCCGTGACCGAGCCGCCCGGCGAGTTGATGTAGAGCGTGATGTCCTTGTCGGGGTCCTCCGACTCGAGGAACAGCAGCTGCGCCGTCACCCCGTTGGCCACGTCGTCGTCGATCTCGGTCCCCAGCATGATGATGCGGTCCCGCAGGAGACGCGCGTAGAGGTCCCACACGCGCTCCCCGCGGTGGGTGGTTTCGACGACTGAGGGCGGCCAATAGGGCATGACGTTCTCCGGGGACCGACGGTGGGTTACTGCTTCGCGTGCTGCTTCAGGAAGGCGAACACCTTTTCTTCACGGGCGCGGGTCTTGAGGCCGTCGCGCGCCTCCGCCCCGTTGTACTGATTCTTCGCGGTGGCCAGCGGCACGCCCGCCTCTTCCGCCAGCTTCACCAGCTTGGCCTCGGCCTCTTCGTCGTTGGCGGTGATCTGCTCGGCCTCGGCGATGGCCTCCACCAGCAGCTGGCCGCGCACCTCGACGGTGGCCCGCGGACGGAGCTCTTCGCGCAGCTTCGACCAGTCGAGCTGCAGCGCGCGGGGGTCCATGCCGGAGCGGGCCAGCGAGCTGAGCGCGTTCTCGAGCAGGAAGTCGATGCCGCGGCTCACCATCGCCTGCGGCAGCTCCACCGGGTTCTTCTCACCGAGCAGCTTGAAGATGCCCTCGCGCTCGTCGGCCTGCGCCCGGGCCCGGGCGGCGCGCTCGAGATCCTCACGGATGCGCCGCTTGAGCACCTCGATCGACTCCTCGCCCATGGACTTCGCGAACGCGTCGTCGAGCTCGGGCACCTTCTTTTCCTTGAGCTGCTTCACGGTGACCGCGAACTTCGCGGTCTTCCCCTTCACGTCGTCGAGCTGGTAGTCGGCCGGGAAGGTGTACTCGAGCTCCTTCTGCTCGCCGGTGCTCGCGCCCTCCAGCCCGGGCAGGTTGCCCTCGATCAGCTGGCCTTCGTTGATCTCCACCGTCACGTCGCGGCCGGTGTTGCCCGCGAACGGCTTGCCGTCGATGGTGGCGTCGAAGTCGATGACCGCGAAGTCACCCTTCTTCGCCGCGCGGCCCTCGAACGCCGCCAGCTCGGTGCGCTGGCTGCGCATGCGCTCCAGCTGCTCGGTGACGCGCTCGTCGGACACCGCGAAGTCGACCTTCGGCAGCTCCAGGCCCTTGTAGTCCTTCGGCTCGACCTTCGGCTTCACCTCGACCCGCGCGGAGTACGCGAAGGGCTTGCTCGGCTCCAGCTTGCCGCCGGTGAACGACGGGTCTCCCACCGCGGGGACCTGCGTCTCCTTCAGCGCGTCGAGGAAGCCCAGGAGCTGCACCCGCTTGATGACGTCGGCCTCCACCTCGCTCTTGAAGCGCTGCTCGAGGATGCGGCGCGGGATCTTCCCTGCGCGAAAGCCCGGCAACTTCACCTGCCGGGACAGGTTGGCGTAGGCGGCGGTGAGCTCTTTGTCGACGAGCGCGGCCTCCACTTCGATGGAGAGGCGCTTCTCGATGGTGCTCAAGTCTTCGACGTGCGTGACCTTCATGCGGACCTCAGGAACGGGAAAAACAGAAGGGCCGGCTTTATGGGGGGAAAGAAAGCCGGTCAACGCGCTTTGTGCCGAAACGGGGTCCATGCAGGCACCGAAGATGCGCGGCCGCCTCGTCCGGCGCATCGCCCGAACGCGCAGCCAGCCATTCTTCGCTGGCCATCGCGCCGCCGCGGCCTCATACGCTGGCCCGATGATCCCTGTGCCCCCCGAAGTGCAGAGCGCCCCGGAGCTCTATGTCCGCCAACGCCGCGAGATGGCGGAGCTGTTCGGCTTCGAGAGCCGCAACAAGTACGCCATCTGCACCACCGACAAGCGGGAGGTGGCCTTCGCCGCCGAGCAACAGAAGGGCTTCCTGGGCGCGCTCGCGCGGCAGTTCTTCGGGCACTGGCGCACGTTCTCCATTTCCTTCTTCGGCGCCGACCGGCAGCCCCTCTTCAGCGCGGTGCACCCCTTCCGCTGGTTCTTCCAGCGCCTGGAGGTGCTCGACGCCCAGGGCCGACTGCTGGGTGTGGTGCAGCAGCGCTGGGCGTGGCTGCGCAAGTCCTTCGACGTGCTCGACGCGCAGGGCAACGTGCTCCTCGAGATGCGCTCCCCCATCTTCTCCATCTGGAAGTTCCCCTTCACCCGGGGCGGCTCCGAGGTGGCGACCATCGAGAAGAAGTGGTCGGGCGCGCTCACCGAGCTCTTCACCGACAAGGACAACTTCCGCGTCCGCTTCACCCCCGCCCTCAGCGCCCTGGAGCGGGTGCTGGTGCTGGCCGCCGCGCTGTTCGTCGATCTCCAGTACTTCGAGCGCAAGGCGGAGTGAGCCGGCTCACCAGCCCGGCGGCGACGTGGCGCGGTCCCCGGCGCTGAAGGGGTCCAGCTCCGCCGGGTACGCCACGCTCCACAGCGTCAGCGGGCCGGGCGGCGCCGTCGGACAGTGGAAGTTCTGCTGCGCGTCGAGGCCGGCGCGGAACACGTCGAGCGGGATCTCTCCGCGGGACACCTGCAGCAGGCCGCCCACCAGCATCCGCACCATGAAGCGCCCGAAGCCGCTGCCGGTGAAGCGCAGGGTGTCCCCCCCGAGCAGCTCTACCGCGAACACCGTGCGCGGCCGCACCTGGCTGGTCTTGAAGTGGAACACCCGGAAGTCGCGCGTCCCCGGCACCAGCGCCGCCGCCTCCAGCAGCCGGCCCACGTCGCCCACCTCCGAGAGCCGGTAGCGGTACTCCTTGCCGCTCGCGCTCCAGGCCGCGTGGAACTTCGGCCGCGCCGGGCGCGCGAGGTGAACGCCGAGATCTCCGGGCAGCGCGGCGTTGAGCTGCGCCACCAGCGCATCCAGCGGCGTGCCCGCTCGCACCCGCGCGCTCAACACCTGCATCCGCGCGCTGACCCCGCGATCCGTCCGGCCGGCCACCACCGGGTTGCGCTCCAGCCCCACCTCGGGGAAGGCCCGCAGGAGCTCGCCCTGCACCGTGCGCAGCGTCCCCTGCTGCTGGAACCCGGCGAAGTCGGCCCCGCGGTACCAGCACCAGAAGGCGATGATGTCGAACCCGGGCCGGCTCACGGCGTCGCGGCGCGCAACGACTGCAGCTTGAGCGCCAGCCTCCGCACGCCGCGGAACTCGTCGACGTCGACCTTGAAGGCCAGATCCACCGGCGCGTCGGTGAGCGCCGCCTTCTCCGCCTGACGAAAGCCGATGACGTCGAAGGCAGGGGCCGAGGCCAGCGTCAGCTTGAGGTGCCCGGGCTCCCCCGGCAGCTTGTTGCCGAGCACCCGCGGCGACGCGCGCTCGCCGCGCAGCGCCAGCACCGGCTCGGGGTTCCCCATCCCGAAGGGGGCCAGCGCCTTGAGCGCCTGCACCGTGGCCTCGCTCAGCTCCGAGGGCTGCACCACCGCGTCGATGCGGCAGCGCGGCACCAGCTGCGCGTCGTCGAGCTGCGCGGCCGCCACCTGCTCGAAGTCGGCGCGGAAGGCGTCGAGCCGCGAGAGCTCCACCGTCAGCCCCGCCGCCGCCTTGTGGCCGCCGAAGCGCGAGAGGTGGTGGCTGATGGAGTGGATGGCGTCATAGAGATGAAAGCCCTCGATGCTCCGCGCCGAGCCCTTCCCCACCCCGTCGTGCACCCCGATGACGATGGTGGGCCGGTGGAAGCGCTCCACGATGCGCGAGGCCACGATGCCCACCACGCCGGGGTGCCAGCCCTCGGAGGCCAGCACCAGCCCCTTCGCCCCTCGCTCCACCGCCGCCGCCGCCTGCTCGATGGCCGCGTTCAACATCCGGCGCTCGATCTCCTGGCGCTCCGCATTCGCCTCGTCGAGGGCCTTCGCCAGCGGCAGCGCGGCCTCGTAGTCGTCCGCCAGCAGACACCGCAGCCCCACCGAGGCGTCGTCGAGGCGCCCGGCGGCGTTGATGCGCGGCCCCAACCGGAACCCCACCGTGCCCGCGGTGACCGGGCCCTCGCCCACGCCCGCCACGTCCTTGAGCGCCCGCACGCCGGGCCGGCGACCCGCCGACAGCTCCTTGAGCCCGTGCGTCACCAGCACCCGGTTGGCCCCCACCAACGGCACCACGTCGGCCACCGTGCCCAGCGCCACCAGGTCCAGCAACACCTTGAGGTTGGGCTCCTGACGCCCCGCGAAGTGGCCGCGCTCCCGCAGGTGCTTGCGCAGGCCCATGCAGAGGTTGAAGGTCACCCCGCCCGCGCACAGCCAGCGGGTGGGGTAGTCGCAGCCCGGCTGCAGGGGGTTGAGCACCGCCACCGCGGGCGGCATCACCTCCGGCACCGCGTGGTGGTCGACCACGATGACGTCCATGCCCAGCTCGTTGGCGCGCGAGATCTCCGCGTGCGAGGTGATGCCGCAGTCGAGGGTGATGAGGAGCCGGGTGCCGTCCTCCGCCAGGCGCTCGATGGCCGTCAGGTTGAGCCCGTAGCCCTCACCCAGCCGATGCGGGATGTAGGTCCCCACCGACAGGCCCACCTGCGCCAGGAAGGTGGTCAGCAGCGCGGTGGAGGTGACCCCGTCGACGTCGTAGTCGCCGTACAGCGTCACCTTCTCCTGCGCGTTGATGGCCTGGAGGATGCGCTCGGCGGCCTGCGGCAGGCCCTTCATCAGGAACGGGTCGGGCAGCTCGGTGAGCGCGTCGGAAAGGAAGCGCGTGGCCTCGTCGGGGGTGCGGTAGCCGCGCGCCACCAGCACCCGCGCCACCACCGGCGGCACCTTCAGCTCCTCGCCCACCGCGCGCACCGCGCCCTCGTCAGACTCCGGGATGATCCACCGCGGCTCCATGCCACGCCTCTACCACGAGGGGGCCGACATGCGGCCACCGGTGGTGGGCGCCGACGGCTCAGAAGCTGACCAGCTCCCGGTAGAACACGAAGGCCGACTGGAAGGCGGTGCGCAGGTCCAGCTCACCTTCCTCGCCGTTGGGCAGCGCCGCGTTGGTGGCGAGGATGATGCGCTGGAACTCGCCCAGGAAGCGGTCGATGTCGGCGAGCTGCTCCTGGTTCTTCCCGGAGCCGCCGAGGATGCCCAGCAGCGCGCTCTGGCTGCCGGCCTCGATCTGCGAGCTGGCCTGATCGTACGTGTACTCCAGCGCCATGTCGGGGATGCGCGCCAGCCAACCGGCGCCCTCGGCGGCCAGCGTTCCGAACACGTCGCCCGCGCCCGGCAGGAACGAGAAGGCCATGCCGGTGACGAAGCCGATCATCTGCGCCCGCTGCGCCTCGTCGGCGAGGATCTCGTTCTCGAGGTAGTCGCGCTGGTTGTGCGCCGCCTGGAGCACCATGCCCTGCAGCCCGCCCATCACCTCCACGTGATCCCGCTGCGACCAGCCGCCGTGCTGCGCCGCGTACTCGGCCTCGGAGAGCGGCGGTTGCGCCGACGCCGCGCCCACGTCGCTCATGGTCTCCAGCACCGACTGCATCAGGCGATCCCGGTTGGCCGGCGCGTCGCCGGTGAACAGCGTGAGCTCGAAGAACTTCGTCATGCCCGCCACGAAGCGCGGATCCGAGAAGGCGCCGTCGGGGGCCTGCTCCGCGAGGAGCTCAGCGCCGTTGGTGATGAAGAGCTGCCCGAGCTCCTCCTTGAAGGCCGGGTCATCGCGCAGCGCCTCGAACACCTTGGGATCATTGAGCGCGCTCACGCTAGCGGCGAGGAGCGCGCGCTGCAGCTCCGGGCTGAAGTTGGGGGCCGTGGTGCGCGCGTGGTAGTACACGTTCACCTTGTTGGCGCTCTCCAGCAGCGTGGCGAGGCCGCCGAAGGGCCGCTTCTCGCCCAGCTCGTTGATGCCGTAGAGGCCCAGGCGCACCGACTCCGCGAAGTCCCAGGCCTCGGTCTCGCCCTTCGCCGCGCCGGCGATGAAGGCCTCCAGCTCGCCGGGGCTGAGCGCGGTCAGCAACGCCTCCTGCCGGGAGGCGCTCATCGTGTTGAGCACCTGCACCGCGCCGGCGTTCCAGAGATCGTTGTCGACCCGCGACGCCGCCTCGAAGAAGAGCTCGCGGAGCGCCGGGCTGGCCTTGGCGAAGATCTCGTTGGTGATGTGGACGATGGTCTCGTTGTTGGGGGCCTCCGCCAGGAGCTGCTGGAGCCCCGCCGCGTCGAGGTGTCCGCTGGCCGCCAGCGTCTCCAGCGTGTCGCGCACCAGTCCGGCCTGCGCGATGGCGAACTCCGGGTCGCTGCCGTTCACCGTGCCGGACACCCAGTGCGACGCCGGGTCCAGGGTCTGGGAGACGAGCGCCGCCGCCGACTCCGGCCCCAGCGCACCGAAGAACTCCGCCAGCCATGCGGGATCATCGCGGTGCGCGTCGAGGGCCTCGAGGAAGGCGTAGCGGCCGTCGTTGGGGTTGTAGCCCGCGTTGTTGTACTTCACGTAGGCCGCCACCTCCTGCGGAGAGGCGTTCGGGTCGTCCGCGATGGAGCGCTGCGGGGTGTCGCCCAGCGGGTCCACGCCCTCGCCCGGGAAGAGGCCCCCG
>CALNBU010000150.1 GCA_937875615.1 uncultured Archangium sp. | reverse complement strand
CGGTGATGGTCAGGAGGAAGGCCGCCACCAGGAAGCCGAAGTCACCCACCCGGTTGGCGATGAAGGCCTTGCGTCCCGCCCAGGCCTTGGCCGGGTCGTTGTACCAGAAGCCGATCAGCAGGTAGCTGGCCATGCCGACGCCCTCCCAGCCCACGAAGAGCAGGACCAGGCTGTCGGCCATCACGAGCGTGAGCATCGCCGCGACGAAGAGGTTCAGGTACGCGAAGTAGCGCCAGGACGACTGGTCGTGGCTCATGTACTCGGTCGAGTACAGGTGGATCAGGAAGCCGACGCCGGTGATCACCAGCAGCATGATCCCGGAGAGGTGATCGACCAGCAGGCCGAAGTTCACCCGGAAGTCGCCGGCGGCGAACCAGGTGCCGAAGTCGTGGCCGATCGCGTAGCGGATCGCCGAGCCGGAGACCTGGTTGATGGCGTTGGTGCGCGGGTCGTTGATCGCCCAGAACACCAGCAGGCTGATCAGGAAGCTTCCGAACACCGACGCCGAGGCGATCAGGTTCGTGTTCGCGCGGCCGAGGCGCTTGCCCGCCACCGCGCAGACGATCGCGCCGATGAGCGGCAGCGCGATGATCCACCACAGGCTGGGCGCGAGGTCCGCCGCGGGGATCGGCGAGCGCATGAAGAGGGTCTTCAGGGAGTCCATGGAAGGGGCCTTGTCTGGCTGTAGCCGGCTAGTTCTTCATGGTCCGCAGCTCGTCGATGAGCAGCGTGCCCCGGTTACGGGAGATGGCGATGACGATGGCGAGGCCGATCGCCGCCTCGGCGGCCGCCACGGCGATCACGAAGAGCGCGGAGACGTGCCCCACGTTGCTGCCGTGCTGGCGGGCGAACGCGAGGAACGTGAGGTTGGCCGCGTTGAGCATCAGCTCCACGCCCATGAACACGATGAGCGCGTTGCGGCGGACCAGGAGCGCGAGCATCCCGATGCAGAAGAGCGCCGCGGCCAGGATGAGGAAGTGCGAAACCGGAACCATCTCTACACCTTCGCCTTGGAGACCATGACCGCGCCGACCATCGCGACGAGCAGCAGGATGCTGACCGCCTCGAACGGCAGGAGCCACTCCGTGTAGATGAGCCGGCCGAGCTCCGCCAGCGTCCCGTACGAGGCCAGCTCACTGCCCTCGAGCGGGGCGGGGGCGCCGCTCACCTTGTTCAGCACCACGGCCAGCGCGCCGAAGAGCACCACCGTCGCCACCACGCCACCGACGCGCGCGAGGGTCGGCTTGCGCTTCTCCATCGGCATCTCGGTGAGGTTGAGCAGCATGATGACGAACAGGAAGAGCACCATGATGGCGCCCGCGTAGACCATCACCTGGAGCACCGCGATGGTGTGCGCGTAGAGAAGCACGTAGAGGCCGGCGAGGAAGAAGAACGTCGCCACCAGGCTGACCGCGCTGTTGATCGGGTTGCGCGCGAAGACGACCGTCGCGGCGCTGGCGATCGTGAAGAACGCGAAGATGTAGAAGAGGACGGCCTCGGCGCTCATGCCCAGTCTCCAAAGTGGCCCCAGGGATGATCGCCGTGGGGGCAGCGCTTCTCGGCGATGTGCTGCTCGAACTCGTGCTTGAACTTCATGACGAACGACTGCACGGGCAGCGCGCCCGCGTCGCCGAGCGCGCAGATCGTGTTGCCGAGGCCGATGGGCGGGAACGGCGCGATCGACGCGGCCACGTTCATCAGGATCTCGAGGTCCTCGGGCTCACCGAGGCCCTCCTCGATCTTGCGGAGCAGGCGGGTCATCCACGGCATGCCCTCGCGGCACGGCGTGCACTGACCGCAGCTCTCCTCGGCGTAGAAGCGCGTCACGCGCCACAGCGCGCGCACCATGCAGGTGGTGTCGTCCATCACCACCACGCCGCCGGAGCCGGCCATGGTCTGCTTCATCTTGAGCGCCTCGAACTCCAGCGCCACGTCGGTCTCGTCCGCGGTCAGCACCGGCGCCGACGAGCCACCGGGGATCACGGCCTTCACCTTCCGGCCGGCGGGCATGCCCTGGCCGTACTTGGGATCGTGGATCAGCTGGTCGATGGTCGTGTCCATGCTGACCTCGTACACGCCCGGGCGGTTCACCGTGCCCGAGAGGCAGACCAGGCGCGTACCGCCGCTCTTGTCCGTGCCGAGGCCGGCGAACCACGCCGCGCCCTTGTTCATGATCGGCGGGACGCTCGCCAGCGTCTCCACGTTGTTCACCACCGTGGGGCAGCCGAAGAGGCCCACCACGGCGGGCCAGCCCTTCTTCCCCTCGATCGACTCGATGAGGCCGGTCTCCTCGCCGCAGATGTACGCGCCGGCGCCGCGGACCAGGTAGCAGTCCAGCTTGAAGCCGCTGCCGAGCACCGACTCGCCGAACACGCCGGCCTCGTAGGCCTCCTTGATGGCCGCGTCCACGCGCTCCGCCTGGAACTTGAACTCGCCGCGCAGGTAGACGTACGCCTTGTGCGCGCCGATCGCCTTGCACGCGATCGCGATGCCCTCGAGCATCAGGTGCGGGTCGTACTCGAGGATGTAGCGATCCTTGAACGTCCCCGGCTCGCTCTCGTCGCCGTTGACCGCGAGGTACTTGGGCTTCGGGTTGTCCTTGGGGACGAAGCTCCACTTGAGGCCGGTGGGGAAGCCGGCGCCGCCGCGACCGCGCAGGTTGCTGCGCTTGATCTCGTCGGTGATCGCCGTGGGCTCCATGGCGAGCGCCTTCTCCAGCGCCTTGTAGCCACCGCGCTTCTTGTACTCGGAGATCAGGTGGCTGTTGGGCTGGCCCCAGGCCTCACTGATGACGGTCTGAACGGCAGGAGCGGGGGCGACGGTCATGGGATCTCGGTCCTCTCTTTTCTGAGGAGACTTCCTTGGGGTCCTGCTCGAACTGCTCTGGCGGTGGCGCCCGTCCGCGGACTCGAAGCCGCGGCGAGGGACGCCGGCGCCTGGATTCGTCGCCTCGTGCAGGTCTCCGGTGGTGGCCGGCTTCCTGCGCGAGGCGTCTGTCGCGCGCGTCCGGGGCGACTAGCCCAGGTTCGCGAAGATCGCGTCGACCTTCTCGCGCGTGGTGAGGTTCTCGTGGTGGTCCTCGTTGACCTGCAGGCAGGGCGCGGTGCCGCAGGAGGCGAGGCACTCGGCCTCGCGTAGGAGCCACTGCTCGTTTCCGTGGCCGGCCTTCACCCCGAGTTTCCTCTCGAGGTAGGCCAGCATCCCCTCTGCACCGCGGAGGCTGCAGGAGAGGTTGGTGCAGACGTCGACCACGTACTTGCCGGGCTTCTCCGTATGGAACATCACGTAGAAGCTCGCGACCTCGTAGGCGCGTTCTGGTTTCACCTCGAGGCGTTCCGCGACGAGTCGCAGACCCTCCGGAGGGCACCAACCCAGGATCTCCTGCATCATGCGCAGGGCCGGGAGCATGGCGGCACTCTTCCGATCCGCTGGGTAGCGGGTCAGGATGTCCGCCAAGCGGCTATCGAACAACTTCTGATCGTCGGGCGAGAAGACGGGGTCCGCCATGGCACGCGGCTTCTAGGGCTCCAATGATGCAATTGTCAACGAAAACCCCTCCCGGTAGAGTGCCGCCTGCCCTCCCGATTTTCTGAGGGATTCTGAGCCCTTGCCGATCATGGAATCCCCTGCAGAGAAGCGCCTGGACCCCCGGCTGCCATTCACCCTGAGGGTGGCCTTCCCCGATCGGGCCGGACTGATCGCCGCCTCGGAGAACCTCAGCAAGGGGGGACTCTTCGTGCAGACCGATGCCCCGCTCGGTCTGGGGGCGAGGGTCCGGGTGTCTCTTTCTTTCCCGGGCCTGTTGGATCCGGTAGAAGTCCGGGGCGTCGTCACCTGGGCCCGCCCCCAGAGCCCCGAGGTCAGGGCTGGGGTCGGAATCAGGGCCGACGAGGAAGACCGTCCCCGGTTGGAAGCGCTCGTGAATCCCCCCCTCCCGACATCCGCCCCATCGTCGAGCACCTCCGAGGCCGCGAGGCCCGAGGGCTATCGCGTGCTGATCGTCGAGGACAATCCGCACATCATCGAGATGTACAGCTACGTGCTCAAGAAGCTCGCCCAGGGTGAGCTCGCGGGCAAGGTGCCTCTCGAGGTCCAGTTCGCCGCCGACGGCCACGCCGCGCTCAAGCAGCTGATGGAGCGCCGCTTCAGCCTGGTGATGACCGACCTGTACATGCCGGTGATGGACGGGTTCCAGCTGGTGGAGAAGATCCGGGAGACGCCGT
>CALNBU010000149.1 GCA_937875615.1 uncultured Archangium sp. | reverse complement strand
AGCTGATGCGGGAGTGTCGGGACGACGGGATGATCGCCGCCATCGGCAAGGGCCGCTTCGGCGACGTGAAGCGGGCCGAGCTGGGCGGGAAGGGGCTCGACGGGGTGATCGAGAAGGCCCCGGACTACTTCAACCCCTTCCTCGAGATCATGGAGGCGTGACCATGCTGCTGGCGTTCGTGCTCGCGGGTTCACTCGGTGGGGTCGACACGCTGGGGAAGGTGTCGCTCAACGGGCTCGACTTCAAGGGACCCACCCACTGGCAGAAGCAGGAGTCTGACGAGCACTCCCTGGAGTGGATGGAGCCGGAGTCGGGCGCGCAGCTCGCGGTCTCGGTCTTCCCGGTCGACCCGGTGCGCCCGGCGAAGGCCTGCGTGAAGCAGATGGTCGAGGCGCTGGGCACCGAGGGCTTCAACGCCACCAACATCGGCGCTCAGCCGGCCTCCAAGAAGATCGTCGTCGACTACCTCGGCGACGAAAAGACCGACGCCAACAAGGTGTCGACCACCACGCTCATCGGGTGCAACGGCCGCAAGAAGTGGGTGTTGACCTGGAGCGCAAAGACCAGCGAGGGCCGCCGGTTCGGGCCCATCCTGAAGCGGGTGATGGACTCCATCACCTACAGAAAGTGAGCGGGTGGCATGGCTGAGAAACAGCTCATTCGTGCGTACGGAGATCGCCGCGACGACGGCATCATCCAGTTGTCGTTCACCTTGCCGGTGGCGACCTCGGAGAAGGCGAAGGAGGCAGCGCAGCTCTACTGCCGCAAGCTGGGGCTGACCGACGTGAAGGTCGCGGCGGTGGAGCGCGCGGCCGACGCCTATACCTTCTTCGTGGTGTACGCGCGCTCGCCGGTCATCATCGATTACAACGAGATCGACACCCCGGAGATCGTGATCAAGAAGCTCGGGTTCTACGAGCTCAACGCGCTCATCGAGGAGAAGCTGGCGCGGCGGGTGGTGGTGTTCGGCGCCTGCACCGGCTCCGACACCCACACCGTCGGCATCGACGCCATCCTCAACATGAAGGGCTTCGCCGGCGACTACGGGCTCGAGCGCTACCCCTGGTTCGAGGCCTACAACCTCGGCAGCCAGGTGCCCAACGCGGAGCTCATCCGTCGCGCGAAGGAGAAGGGCGCCGACGCGATCCTGGTCTCCCAGGTCGTCACGCAGCGCGACGTGCACAAGGAGAACTCGCGCCAGTTCATCGACGAGGCCAAGAAGGCCGGGGTGCAGGGCTCCATGACGTTGCTGCTGGGCGGCCCGCGCGTCGACCACAAGCTGGCGCTGGAGCTGGGCTTCGACGCCGGCTTCGGTCCGGGGACCAGGCCGTCTGACGTGGCCAACTTCGTGGTGCATCAGGTGATGCAGCGCGCGGGCAAAGAGGCGAAGGGTACGCACTTCGAAGGAGAGCCGGGATGAGCGAGGACCTGACGGTGACGCTGCGGTTGCGCATGGGCAACCACGACGCCCACTACGGCGGCAACCTGGTCGATGGGGCGCGCATGCTGGGCCTCTTCGGCGACGTGGCCACCGAGTTGTTGATCCGCCTCGACGGAGACGAGGGGCTCTTCCGCGCCTACGACTCGGTGGAGTTCCTCGCGCCCGTCTACGCCGGGGACTACATCGAGGCGCAGGGCACCATCACCCACGTCGGCAACACCAGCCGCAAGATGACCTTCGAGGCGCGCAAGGTCATCCGCGCCGCGCCGCAGATCAGCGAGTCGGCCGCCGAGGTGCTGAGCCCGCCCATCGTGGTGTGTCGCGCCACGGGCACCTGCGTGACCCCGAAGGACAAGCAGAGGACCGCGCGGTGATCGACCACGTCAGCACGTACTCGACGGTCTTCGAGACCGCGCAGAAGTTCTACGACGCGGCGTTGAAGCCGCTGGGCTACGGCCGGGTGATGGAGCTGGTCGCCTCGTGGGACGGCGAGTTCCCGAACCGCCGCATGTGCGCGTACGGCCCGCCCAACCGCCCGACGTTGTGGCTCATTGAGGTGAAGGAGCGCGCGACGCCGCGGCACATCGCGTTCCAGGCGCCGTCACGTGAGGCGGTGACGCAGTTCTTCGACGCGGCGCTGGCCTCCGGAGGCAAAGACAACGGTGGCCCGGGCCCGCGCGAGCAGTACCACCCGACGTATTTCGGCGCGTTCGTGCTCGACCCCGACGACAACAACGTCGAGGCCGTGACGCACACCAGGTGAAGGGAGCCACGATGAACCCCTTTGTGATCACCGCAGCACTCGTCGGCGCCGAGACCACGCGCGAGCAGACGCCATACCTGCCCATCTCCGCCGAGGAGATCGCCGAGGACGCCGCGAAGTGTCGCGAGGCAGGCGCGGCCATGGTGCACATCCACGTGCGCACCCCCGACGGCAAGCCGAGCCAGGACACTGAGCTGTTCCGCGCGGCGATCCGGGAGATCCGCAAGCGCTGCGACGTGCTGGTGCAGGTCTCCACCGGCGGCGCGGTGGGCATGAGCGTCGACGAGCGCTGCGGCGGGTTGAAGCTGACCGGCGCCGATCGCCCCGACATGGCGACCTTGTCGACGGGCACGGTGAACTTCGGCCCCGACGTGTTCTGGAACCCGCGCCCGTTGGTCCGCGACATCGCCACGCGCATCAGGGAGCTCGGCCTCAAGCCGGAGCTGGAGTGCTTCGACGTCGGGATGATCGACGAGGCCCGCGCGCTGGCGAAGGAGGGCTTCATCACCCTGCCTGCGCACTTCGACTTCGTGCTCGGCGTGGGGGGCGCGCTCGCGGCCGATGAGCGCGCGCTCGACTTCATGCGCGGCTACATCCCGGAGGGCTCGACCTGGACGTGCGCGGCCGTCGGTCGCCACCAGCTCCCGTTCGTCGAGCTGTCCGCGGTGAAGGGCGGCAACGCGCGCGTGGGTCTCGAAGACAACATCTACCTGTCGAAGGGCGTGCTGGCGAAGGGCAGCTTCGAGCTCGTCGCCGACGCCGCGCGGCGGGGCAGGGCTGCGGGCCGCGAGCTCGCCACGCCGCAGCAGGCGCGGGAGCTGCTCCGGCTGACATGAGACGCCTCGCGCTGGCGTGCATGGCGCTCGCCTGCGCATGCGAGCCCACCGAGGTGCCGGCGCTGGCTCGTACGGGGCACGTCTCCGGAGACGTCACCACCGGCGCGGCCGGCGACGTGTGGCTGTTCCTCTACCGGCCTGGGGAGGGGCCGCCGGGGCAACCGGTGGAGCCGCTCGCCGTCACCGCGATCAGCGCGCCGCGGCTCGCTGCGTCGCCCCGCTTCGTCTTCGCCGACGTCGCCCCCAACACCTACCGGCTGTACGCGCTCCAGGACGTCGACGCCGACTTCGATGGCACCGTCGATGTGCTCTCGCAGGCCACCGCTGGAGACCGGGTGTCGGCGGGCCAACCCGTGCAGGCGCAGCCAGGCCGGGGCGCGCGCGCCGACGTGGTCCTCTCGACGGTGGTGCACACCGAGCCGCCGGCCTTCTCCGTGGCCGGCGACGTCGCGCCCGACGTCGCCCTCGACGCGCTGACGCCCCTGACGTTGGAGTCCGACGCGCTGGGGTTGTTCGACCCGCAGCGGACCGCCTTCACCTTCGGGTTGCTCGACGCCGACGGAGATGCGGTGCCCGACGACGTCGACGGCGACGGCTCCCCGGACTTGAGCCTGCAGCTGTTCCTGCGTTGGTTGCCGCTGCCGGGGCAGCTCGAAGCGGGGGCCTCGGTGGTGGTGCCGCTGCTCTTCGACCCGTCGCCCTTCCTGTTGACGCTGGAGAACCGCCTGGACACCACCGTCGCCGCCACCCGGCTGCAGGTGGTGATGTTGCCGCAGGCGCTCCTGCAGTCTCCGGCGGCGGATGGGGGCGCGGCGCTCACGGTCTTCGGGTCGCCGCCGCCGGGTGCCTACGAGCTGTTGGCGCTGCAGGCGGGTGGGCAGTTCTGGCGGTTGCCCAACCAGCTCTCGAGTCGGGTCCCCTCGCAGGGCGTGCGCTTCCACCTCGACGGCGTGCGCTGAGCGCCGCGTCAGCCGCCACAGGCGGTGGTGCAGTCTCCGTTCACCTGACAGAAGAGCGAGCTGACCGGCTGGGGCGAGGTGGCGATGGTGTCCGTCGACACCGAGGGGCACCACTGCCAGTAGGGGCTGCCGTTCTGGTTCTCGCGCACCGAGCTGTCGTGAATGCGCAGGCGCGCGGCGCTGCCGTTGGCGGTGAGGAACACGCCCGCGCCGAAGGCGTTGGC
>CALNBU010000148.1 GCA_937875615.1 uncultured Archangium sp. | reverse complement strand
AGGAAGTCGTTCTCGGACCGGTCGTGAAAGCCGGTGGCGCGGAAGTAGAAGCTCTTGGAGTGCGAGAGCCACGAGAGCCGGGCGGTGGCGCGGTAGGTGTCGAAGGAGCCTGCCTGGAGCGAGAGCGAGGCGCCGGTGTCGGGCGGGGTGAGATCGCTGCGCAGGTGGATGGCGCCGCCCAGCGCGTCGGTGGCCAGGCGCACCGGCACCACGCCGTTGAACACCTCGAGCTGTTGAATGAACGAGACCGGCACGTTCCCCAGGCCCCAGGCGAAGGGCGAGTAGTCGATGGGGACACCGTCGAGCAGCACGCGGACCTGGTCTCCCGCCAGCCCCGCGAGGGAGAGCTGCGTGTCGCTCCCGAGCCCGCCGCCGCGCTGCACCACCACCGCCGACTGCCGCGTCAGGACCTCGGTCAGATCATCGCTGCGCGCCCGCGCGTCACCGAGGTCGACCACGTCGACCACCTCGGAGCTCCGGGTCAGCTGGTGGCCCTGCGAGGCGCGCGCGCGCACCACCGTGTCGCGTTGGCTCTTCTGCGCCGCGACGCCAGCGTCAGGCGCCTCGCCGTCGGCCGCCGCGGGCGCCGCGAGGAGGCACCCCACGAGCCAGAGTGCGGGGCGCAGTGCTGCGGCGGTGTGGCGCGGGGGTCTCATTCGGGAAGTTGAGAATCGATCTCAAAATCCCGAATAAAGACGTGTTGCGTCAAAGTCAATCGGCGCTGCGGACAGCGCTACTTCTTCGTGACGTTCACCAGCACGTAGCTGAAGCCGGACTGGTTCCCGAGCGAGGCCCAGAAGCTGTTGAAGCGGCTCTGGTCCATGGTCTGGCAGCCCGCCGAGTAGGTGTCGGTCGTCCCGCCGCGATGGAAGTAGTAGCCCTGACCGCCCCAGGCACCGCTGTAGACCTTGTCGTTCTTGTCGATCTTGTGGTTGCGGTTGGTGTCGCGCTGCACGGTGGGCACGCCGTACGCGAGGTCGGGCGCGAGGATGTTGCCGCCGAAGCCCGACTTGTAGCTCCTGGTGTACCGGTAGCTCTTGTTGTCGACCAGGCGCCCCACCGGCTTGCTGGCCTGGCTGGGGTCATCGGCCCAGCGGCGGCTGGGCTCGGTGTTGGCCTTGAACTCGTCGACGCTCACCTTGCCGCTCTTGTCCTTCGAGAGCACCACGATGCGATCATCGTAGGTGCCGCGGTAGGGCTGCCCGCTGGTGAAGGGCGTGTCTTGCCGGAGCCCGAGGATGACGCGGCGGCCGGCGGCGAGGTCGGCCTTCGCCTGCTTGTCTCCGAACTTGTTGATGTACGCGGCGTAGAGCTCGAAGCGCTTCTTCTCGGAGAGGCCGGCGGTGCTGGGGATGCCCTTGTTGGTGACCGGCGAGGCGGGCGCGGTGGGCGTCGTCGGCGCGGTGGGCGCCGGGGCGGCGACCTGCTTCACGTGCAGCTTCTGCCCCGGGTAGATGACGTTGACGTTCTTCACCTGCGGGTTGAGCTTCTTGAGCTGCTGCACCGTCAGCCGGTGCCTGGAGGCGATGCCGCCGAAGGTGTCGCCGCTCTTCACGGTGTAGTCCTGGTACTTCGTGCCGCCGGTGGCCGGGGCGGTGGCGCTGGCCTTCTTGGCGGCCTTCACCGTCACCAGCTGGCCCACGCTGATCACGTTGAGGTTCTTGATCTGCGGGTTGAGCTTCTTGAGCGCGGCCAGGGTGGTGCCGTACTTCTTCGCGATGCCGCCCATGGTGTCGCCGGCGCGCACGCGGTGGGTGACCGCCGCGGTGTTGGTGGCGGGCTTCGGCTTGGAGGGCGTGGCCCCGCCCGGCGCCTTGTTCCCGAACATCGCGGCCTCGGCGGCGCGACGTCGCACCAGCCCGGCCAGCTTCTTGCCGCCGGCGTTCACCCACTTGCCGAACTCCTTCTGGGCGCCGGCGTAGTCCTTCGCGTTGAGCTTCTTGAGCAGGGTGGAGCTCTGCAGCGCGCCCGCGCCGCAGTTGTAGGTGAAGCTGGTCAGCGCGTCGAACTGCCCCTGGGTCAGCGGGACCTTCACGTACTTGCGCACCGCCGCCTGCGCCCAGCCGGTGTCGCTCTTGAGCAGCTGCTCGGCCTTCGCCCTGGTGATGGTCTGGCCCGGCTTCACGTTGCCGGTGTGGCCGTAGCCGATGGTCCAGATGCCGACTGGATCTTTGTACGCCGTCAGCCGCAGCCCCTCGAACTGCTTGATGAGGTCGAGCCCCTTCTGGCTGATCGCGTTGGCGGGCGTGAAGGAGGAGCTGGCAGCCTGGGCGGTGCTGGCCACCGGCGCCGGGCTGGCGCCCTGGGTCGTGGCGGTGGTGGTGACGGCGGCGCTGCTGGTTCGGGGCGAGGCGATGGCGGTCATGGCAAAACATTCTCGGGAGTCGGTGAAATGGTGGCGCGCCGGGAAAGTGTGAAGCGGCGCGACATTCCAGCCCGGAAACTCCGGTCGGGTTGACGCTGCATCCCCTCGTCAATACATGTGGTTGACGCATGGCGACTCCGAACCGATTGGCGCTGCCGGTAGCAACGTCCTCAGGCAAGCCCGAGTGGTTGACGGTGCGCCTGCCCAAGGGCGAGGCCTACGAGCGGGTGAAGGGGCTGGTGAAGTCGCTCAAGCTGGCCACGGTGTGTGAAGAGGCCCGCTGCCCCAACATCGCCGAGTGCTGGAGCGGCGGCACGGCGACGGTGATGCTGATGGGCGAGGTGTGCACGCGGGCCTGCCGCTTCT
>CALNBU010000147.1 GCA_937875615.1 uncultured Archangium sp. | reverse complement strand
GCCCCGCCGCCGCCCGGGCCGCCACCGCCAGCGCCGCGAAGGCCGCCGCCGACGAGGCGAGGCCCGCCGCCGCGGGGAAGTCACCGTGCGAGACCATCTTCGCCGCGCCCAGCCGCGCGCCCTTCGCCTCGGCGCGCACCAGCTTGAGCGCGTCCTCGACCCGCTTGCGCTCGGTGCCCTCGGCGACGCGCCCGTTGATCTCGATCTCGTCGGGGCCGCGCGCGCCGGTGAACTCCACCGTGATCACCACCGCCAGCGGCCCCAGCGTGACCGACAGGCTCGACTGGTGCGGGAGGATCAACTTCTCGTCGCGCTTCCCCCAGTACTTCACCAGCGCGATGTTGGGGTGCGCCTTCGCCGTGGCCTTCATGGTGTCTCCGGTCCTGCGAGCTGACTGACGAAACAATCGATGCCGTCGCGGCGCAGCGACGCCGCAGCCTTCTCCGGCTGGTGAAAGAGGCCGATGACCGCGCCGCCATCACCGCCAGCGCCGGTCAGCTTGGCGCCCAGCGCGCCGAGCGACCGCAGCCGGTAGACCATCTCGTCGATGGGTCGGCTGGAGAGCCCCAGCGCCGAGAGCAGGCCCTGGTTCAGGTTCATCACGTCACCGAGGCCCTCGAGATCTCCGCGCCGCACCGCCGCCGCGCCGTCCTGCACCAGCGCGCCGATGTGCTCGAAGAGCCTGCGGTAGCGCTTCGGCCAACGCGCCTGACGTTCACGCAGCGCCGCCACCGTCTGCCTGGTCGAGGCGCGCGGCCCCACCAGGGCGATCAACAGGCGCAGCGGCACCTTCGAGCGCACCTGCTTCGCCTCGCCGCGCTGGTACAGCAGCAGCGACGCGCGCGCGGAGGTGGTGTGGTCGACGCCGCTGGGGGTGCCGTGAAACGCCTTCTCCATCGCCAGCGCCAGCTTCTCCACCTCCGCCGTCTTCGGCGGCGCGCCGGTCCGGGCGTGCAGCAGCACCCGCGAGATGGCGACCGAGAGCGCGCCAGAGGAGCCCAGGCCCATGGACAACGGGAGCTCTGAAATGACCTCCACCGACACCGGCGGGTAGCGCGTCTTCTTCACCGCCACCTCGAAGGCGCGCTCCAGCACCTCGAGCTGCGCGTCGGAGAGCCCCTCCGGCAGCTCCAGCGCGGGTGACTCCGACGGCGTGCCGGTAGCGCGCACTCCTCGGGAGATGGCGCCGGCGAGCGCGGGGTGCCCGTACACCACGCCATGCTCGCCCAGTACGATGACCTTCCCCGGGCCGAAGCTGGTGATCACGTCGCCGGCTCGCCCTCGCCCATCATCGCGGCGAGGATCTCACGCGCCTTCTCCACCTTGACCTGCCCCGCGCTCACCAGCGCGTTGGCCACCTTCTCCACCAGGAGCCCACGGGCGCCCGCGGTCACCGCCACGCAGCGCGCGTGCAGCGCCATGTGCCCGCGCTGGATCCCCACGCTGCCCAGCGCGCGCACCGCCGCGAAGTTCTGCGAGAGCCCCACCGCGGCCATCACCATCGACAGCTCCCGGGCGCTGGAGACCCGCAGCACCTTCATCGCCGCCTGCACCGCGCTGTGCACCTTGATGGGACCACCCACCGTGCCCAACGCCAGCGGCAGCTCGATGCGGCCCACCAGGTGGCCCTCTTCGAGCGTCCAGGTGGAGAGCGGCCGGTACTGCCCGTCGCGACAGGCGAAGGCGTGGGCGCCGGCCTCGATGGCGCGCCAGTCCTGACCGGTGGCGATGGCCACCGCGTCGATGCCGTTCATGATGCCCTTGTTGTGCGTCGCCGCGCGGTAGGGGTCCGCCTGCGCGAAGCGGCTGGCCTGCACGATGCCCTCGGCGATGGCGCCGCCCGGCAGATTGAAGTCGGCCAGCACCTCCACCGGGATCCGGCACGACGCGCGCGCCAGCCGACGGTCGGCCAGGTTGGAGAGGATGCGCAGGAACACCCGCCCGCCGGTGATCTGCTCCACCAGCGGCGCGATGCCCTCGCACATGGTGTTGATCAGGTTGGCGCCCATCGCCTCCTGGGTGTCGATGTAGAGGTGGACCACCAGGATGGGCTCGCCCCGCGCGCCTTCGGGGGCGGGCAGCAGGCGGGCCTCGATGTCCCGGGCGCCGCCGCCGCGGGCGATCATCGCCGGGTGGAAGCTGTTGGCCAGCGCCAGCAGCTCCTCCTTGCGCGCCGTCAGCTTGCGCGAGGCCTCGGTGGGATCTCCGTAGCCGGTCACCTGCACCTGGCCGATCATCACCGGATCATCGGCCTCCGCGTGGAAGCCGCCGCCCTCGCGCGCGATCTTGGCGGCGAAGCTGACCGCGGCCACCACGCTCGGCTCCTCCACCACCATCGGCACGATGTAGTCGCGGCCGTTCACCTGGAGGTTGAGCCCGAGACCCAACGGCAGGCTGAAGGTGCCGATGGCGTTCTCGATCACGCCCACCGCAATGCCGGGCAGCTGATAGCGATGCATCGCCTGGTCAACCAGAACATCCATGCGGCCTCTATCGGCATCTGCCGCGAACAGAGGATTCGCCAGCAGCATGGCAGCAGCGGACAACAGCAGCTTCAGTCGCATCGTCATCGTTCCCCACAAAAGCGAACGGCCCGCCGAAGCGGGCCGTCCTCATACACTACATCAGAAGTTCCAGTTGACCATCAGCTGCGCATAACGCGGCGCCTGCCAACGGGTACCGGTACCAAAGGTGTCACGCATGACACCCGGCTGGCCTTCGTAGCGGGCAGCCACGTTGATCACTTCCTGGGTATTGATCAGGTTGTAGACCGACAGGCTGGCCTTCAGGTCGATGCCTTCGACCGGCAGCGTCCAGGTTACGGTTGCACCCAGGTTGTAGGTCCATGGCATGCGGCCGAAATCACCGCGCGGTGAATACCTGTAAACGCGGTCTTGCCACGGTCCAGCACACTTGTCCACGCACAGCCAACCGGTACCGCCACCACTGCCCGTACTGGTATAGCTGGCAATCGCGGCAT
>CALNBU010000146.1 GCA_937875615.1 uncultured Archangium sp. | reverse complement strand
GGAGCGCCAGCAGCGCGCGCACCGAGCGAACGGCGGCCTCACCCACGAAGCCACAGAGCAGCCCTTCTTCGTCGGAGCCCGCCACGAAGCCGCCGAAGCTGGCGACCTCCTCCAGGGCCCGGGCCACGCAGGCGCGCTCCTGGGCGCTCCTGGGCGTCACCCCCATCACCTCGAGGCGCAGCGCGACTCCCGGCCCCGACTCGCCCGGCGTGGCGCGCGCGAGCCGGGCCAGCGTGGTCTCGCGGAGCAGACTGGCGAAGGGAGCCAGCGCCGCCGACACCGGGGGCTTCGACGCCGGCACCGCGGCGCCGCTCATCGACGAGAAGAAGTCGTCGGCGGGCATCGCCGCGGCCGAGGTGGGGCCAGTAGACGTGGCCGGCGGCGCCTCGCTCCCCTCCGCGACGTCGACGGGCGGGGCGCTCGCCGAGGGCCCCGGCTTCGCCACCGCGTCCAGCAGGGCGGCGCGGAACTCGGCGACGGTCTGAAAGCGGCGCTCCTTTTCCTTGGCCAGCGCCTTCTGCACCACCTCGTCGAGCAACCCCCAGTTGACCAGCTCGGGGCGCGAGGCAGAGAGCGGGTCGGGCGTGCTGTGGATGTGCGCGCTCACCACCTTGCGCAGCTCACGCGCGGTGAAGGGCGGGCGCCCGGTGAGCAGCTCGTAGGCCACGCAGCCCACCGCGTAGATGTCGGTGCGCCCGTCGACGGCGTCGGCCAGCGCCTGCTCCGGAGAGAGGTAGGCGGGCGTGCCCACCACCACCCCGAGCTGGGTCACCCGCGAGGTCTTGCTGTTGCCCTTGTCCGAGAGGCGCGCGATGCCGAAGTCGAGGATCTTGGCGCGCTCGCCGCCCTCCCGCCGGCGCCCGAGGATGATGTTGGCCGGCTTGAGGTCGCGGTGCACCACGCCCAGCGCGTGCGCCTCGCCGAGGCCCTCCAGCACCTGGACCAGGATCTCCACCGCGTCCTTCGGCTCCAGCGGACCGTGGGCCAACCGGGTGTCGAGCGTCTCGCCGTCGACGAACTCCATGGCGAGGAAGAGCTGCCCCAGGTCGGTGCGCCCGAAGTCGAAGACGTGCACCACGTGCGGGCTCTCGAGCCGGGAGACCAGCTGCGCCTCGCGCTCGAAGCGGTACCACATCTCGGGGTCCGTCAGGAGCGAGCGCCGCAGCACCTTGAGAGCCACGGTGCGCTTGAGCGCGATGTGCTCGGCCCGGTACACCTCGCCCATGCCGCCGGTGGCCACGTGCGCCTCGATGCGGAAGCGCCCCTCGATGATGGTGCCCGGCTCGAGCTGCTGCTCGGGGAGCTCGTCTCCGGGCGCGGCCATCATCTCCACGTCGGGCGAGCTCTTGCCGACGTCGATGATCATCCGCGACGTCGAGAACGACACCGGCGCCCGCTCGCCGGCCTCGAGCTGACGGATCAGCTCGTTCACCGCCAGCCAGGAGGGCTCGTCGAGCTGCACCCGCAAGCCCACGCTCCCCGCCTCGTCGAAGTCCGCCGACTGGACGGTGCCGAACACCTCCAGGCGCGCCTCGCCGACGCTGACGTCCAGCTCCAGCTCGGCGCCGTTCTCGACCTCGTCGGGGTACGGCACGAAACACGTCGCTCCGGCCACGAAGGCGGCCCTGAACTCAGGCAAACCCACGAATGAGAGGCCGCAGCGAATCGACAAAGCCCACCTGGCAAAGGAGAAGAGGGGAGACTCGCACAAGCCGGGAGGAATGCAGGTGGAAATTGGACCTGCGCACAGGCTTGTAGGAACGTCTGTCTTGACTTCATGGCCACAGCTCCCGTTCTCCTGGTCGCCGACGACCTGGCCATCATCGCCGCCGTCAAGCGCGTGTTGTCGCGCGAGGGCTACGAGTGCGTGCTGGCCACCAACGCCGCCGACGCCATCATCGCCTTCGGGCACGCGGCGCCCATGGCGGTGCTGCTGCAACCCTCGGTCGAATCGGACCGCGGCAGGGTGGTGCTCGACGAGCTGGCACACCACCCGGAGAACCACCTGCTGCGCGTGCTCCAGCTCGGCGCGGGGGTGCCCGGCGAGCCCTGGCCCGTAGAGCCGCTGCCCATCGACGGCGAGCGCCTCGCCCGGCACCTGGCGGCGCTCAGCCGCGGCGAGACGCTCGAGCCTGAAGCCTCCGTTCCGGACGTCAGCAGCGAGATTGAAGCGCGGTTGTTCGGCGACCTCGCGGCCGACGTGGAGGCGCAGGCGCTGCAGTCGGTGGAGTCCTCGCTGCCTCGCGCGCCCGACGATGAAGAGCTGCTGCGCCTCGAAGACGAGGTGCGGGCCGAGG
>CALNBU010000145.1 GCA_937875615.1 uncultured Archangium sp. | reverse complement strand
GCGGGCCTCCGGGTGACCGCCCGCTTCGCCAACGCGCGCATGAAGGAGTCGGACATCGTGGCGGGCAGCTACTTCGGCTACCACCTGACCACCGCGCTGCTCGGCGCCGCCGATGCAGACGGCGACGGCCGGGTGAGCTGGTCCGAGGCGGTGCGCTGGAGCGTGGCGCGCACCGCGAAGATGGTGCCGTTGGCGCCGGCCGCCAGCGACGTGCCGGAGATCCCCGCCGAGCCGCCCGGGCCGGTGCTCAGCGACCTCGCGGCGCGCGGCGAGGGGCTGCTGCTGCCCGCCGCGGCGCCCGAGGGGCCGTACTACGTCATCGACGGACGGGGCGCGGTGTACGCCGAGGTGATGAAGGAGGCCGGCGCGCGCTTCCTCGCCTTGCCGCCCGATCGACTGCGGGTCGGCGAGGTCAAGGTTTCCAGCGGCGAGGTGTCGAGCCTCGACGAGTCACGCCTCGACAACGCGCCCTTCAGCGCGGACCCCGTCACCGGCGTGAAGACCACCGACACCTTCAAGCGCCACTGGAGCGTCTCGGTGTTGGGCGGCTACCAGGCGTCCTTCGGCGTCTTCCCCCACGCGCCCCTGGTGGGCGGACAGATCACCCTGCACAACGTGTTCTACCCGGGCATCTCGGTGGGCGTCGACGGCGCCTATGGCTGGGCCACCGGCGCCTCGCCGGTGCCGACGCTGGGCGAGCTGGGCTGGGCCTCTTCTCGCGTCACCTTCGGCGCGTCGCTCTTCTACGAGTTCTTCCCCGACGGCCGGTGGATCCCCTTCGTCGGCGCGCACGTCAGCTTCGAGCTCTTCACCCGCACCTTCGACGACGGGCTCCGGCCAGAGCAGCTCTTCAGCACCATCTCACCGGGCGTGGTGGGCGGCCTCAAGGTGCGCCTCATCAGCAACTTCTCTGCGCTGGCCACCGCCCGCATCAAGTACCTCCACTACGACGTCGATGCGGTGCGGCCCACGGGCATGGCGGAGTTCTTCCTCTCCCTCAACTACGAGTTCCGGTGACCCATGCGGCGTGTCCTCTCGTTGATGATGCTGTGCGCGTGTGGCGGAACCTGGTCCGAAGAAGATCTCCCCTACTTCGACGCCCTGCCCCGCCGCGCCGAGCTGCGGGTGACCGCGCCGCCCGGCACCCACCGCGCCGCCGCGGCAGCCGGCGACTTCAACTTCCTCATCAACACCTTCTTCGCCATGTCGGAGCAGGCGCGCGACATCGCGCCCACCTCCCGTGAGGGAGAGACCCGCATCTGGGGGCCGTACACCGACGCCGAGGTCGCCACCCGGGAGATTCGTCTTCGGGTCCAGCGCGCCGACGGAGATCGCTTCGACTGGAACGTGGAGGCGCGCCCGCCCTCGGGCGCCTGGGTGGACATCGTCGACGCCTCCAGCCTCCCCCTGGAGCGCCGCGGCACCCTGAGCGCGCCGGTGGCGGCCTTCCGCAACACGGTGGCGGTGGCCGATGATCTCAAGACCCTGGAGGCGGTGCGCATCGACTGGAGCGCCGCCGGGGCAGACCTCCTCCTCACCGGCACCAGCCGCTTCGCGTCGGCGTATGCGCACGCCCGCTCCGACGCCGGCACCACGCTGGTCTTCGGCGACGTCACCGCCACCTGGACCAGCGCCGGTGGACGCTCCGAGGGCGCCGGGGTCATCGAGTGCTGGAACGCCGACGGGGCGCTGGTGGCCTGCCCCTGAGCAGCCGCCGCACGTCGTCACCCGCCAGCCGAACGCCCCGACGTTTCGACGCCCGCAGCGAAACTCAGCGCGCCAACGCGGCCTCGGTCGCGCGCAGCAGCGGGGCCGCCGACACCGGCGCCCCCGTGGCGTTCATCATCCACGCGTCGGGCGTCACCAGACCGAACTTCGAGAAGCGCTCCACCTCCGGCCCCACCTGACCGCGCTGCGCCACCTGCGCCTCGAGCTGGAAGGCGATGAGGTGACCCAGCGGGTAGTTGAAGAGGTAGAGCGGGTAGCTCACCATGTGCGAATAGATGCCGAGCAGCGGCGTGTCCCGCCCGCCCAGCACGCCCGCGCAGTAGCGGTTCCAGATGCGAGAGGCTGTCTCCACCACCGCCTTCTTGAGCTGCGCCGGCGTGGCCTTCGGGTGCGCGTACAGCCAGTGCCAGACCTCGAGGTCCACCAGCGCCACCGCCGCGATCTCCCACGTCTGCCAGAAGTCGTTGAGCACCCGCAGGCGCTCCGCCTCCGCGCCCGGCTTCGGGAACCCCAGCAGCTCGAGGTCCTTCGCCTGGAAGACGAAAGCGATGGCCTCGGTGAAGGCGGTGTTGGGTACGCCGGCGAGCAGCGTCCGATCCACGTCGTAGAGCGAGAAGACCTGCTCCACGTTGTGCCCCAGCTCGTGCACCGCGATGTTGAAGCCCTTGTAGTCCATGCCCTCCTTCTCGACCCGCGTGCGCAGGTGAGGGAAGTCGCCGCGCCGGGCGGCCGGCATGGCGTGGCCCGCGCCCCGGGAGGCGTCGACGACGATGCGCTCGGAGAGGTACGTCGCCCGCGCCGGTGAAAAGTCGAGCGCGGTCAGGATGCGGGGCAGATCCCTGGCGAAGGCGCCGGCCGTGGGGTACTTCGCGCGGACCCGGGCGTCGAGCGCCGCCTCGGGAATCGGCCCCCGCGCGAGGAAGCCGTTGAACCAGAGGTCGGCCGGCTCCAGCTTCCGCTCCAGGCGCTGCTCCATCAGGGCCGCCACCCGGGGAACCAGCGGGCTCGACAGCACCTCCTCCAGCAGTGCCTTCACCCGCGCCTCGGGCATCTCCGCGCCGACGGCGAAGGCCCGCTCGATGGCGGTGGGGGCCGCGGGCGAGAAGGGGTCGGCCTTCTTCTGCGCGTGGAAGTTGGCCAGCAACCTGGCGTAGCGCACGTCGGGCTCCGGCCGCCCGTCGGGCTTCGCGGCCCGCGCCGGGGCGTCTGGCTCCACCGTCTCGGGCGGCGCGACCGTCACCACGTTGGTGAAGGGGTTCCAGTCGAGGCGCGGGTTGTCGATGACCGCCGCGGGGATCTGCTGGGTCACGATGCGCTCCATCACCCGGACGATGGTGCGCTGCCTGGCCAGCCCCTCGGCGTCGGCGTAGCCGGCCTTGAGCTCGTCGCGGAGGTTCCAGTGGGAGATGAGCCGCTTCCCCGCCGGGAAGAGCCGCCGGCCATCTTCGGCCAGCACGTGGTGCATCCAGAGGTTGTACTGGGCGATGTAGAGATCCGCGGCGGTCTGCGCGTTGGTGATCTCCTGCTGCACGGTCGCCGGCACGCGCCGGGCGAAGCGGCCGGTCAGCCGGGCGGCGGCCCAATCGGCGCGCGACCACCCCTTCGCCGCGAGGCGCTCGTCGAGCGTGGTGAGCGGGAAGTTGAGCAACGCCACGAAGGCCAGCTTGTTGGTGAAGAGATCATCGGAGAGGTGCGCCGCCGGCTCGTACGCGGCGAACACCGGGTCGACAGGGAGCAGCGGGCCCACCTCGAGCTCCTGCGGCGTCCGCCAGGCGCGGCCGATCTCCAGCAGGTGCCCGTCGAGCTGCTCCAGGTGCGCCTCGAAGCGGGCGAGCGTCGCAGTGAGCGTCGCCTCGTCGGCGATGAAGAAGGCGCGAACGAAGGGCGCGAGCTCGCCGTCTTCCTTCCGCCACAGCGCGGCTACCTGCGCCAGGCCCCGGCTGACGCGCGCGCGCTGCGCCTCGCCGTGTTGTTTCACCAGCTCCGCCTCGAGTGGCTTCAGGTTCATCGGAGCGGCCGCCAACGCCAGGGAGAGCAGGAACACGTCTTCGCGCCTTTCGTTGGACACACGACGACCCGGCCAGTCTTTTTCCCCCCAGCCGGGTCGCGAAGAACACTTCTATTTTGCTGGAAGCAGCCTCAGGCCGCGCGAACGTTCTGCGCCTGCAGCCCCTTCGGGCCACGGGTCACATCGAACTCCACCTTCTGCCCCTCCTGGAGGGTGCGAAACCCGTCCATGGTGATGGCAGTGTGGTGGCAGAACACGTCCTCCCCGCCACCATCCTGCGTGATGAAGCCAAAGCCCTTCGCGTCGTTGAACCACTTCACGGTACCAGTAGCCATATGCGTTGTTTCGTCCTTCAAGTTACCGCTCCCACCAGCAGGCGCGGGTGAGTCGGCTCATAAAAGACGGCCCTAAGCCCTGTCTACAGGGGCCTTTCATTTTTGAAAGATGTGCGGAATTGAAATAACGCACTGCATCACCAGCCGCAGGTCTGCCCCTGGTTGTGCGTCTCGAGCCAGGCGCGCAGCGGCGCGAAGTAGTCGAGGATGGCGGTGGCATCCATCTCGCGCTCGCCGGTGAGCGCCTCGAGGGCGTCGGGCCAGGGCTTGCTGGCGCCGAGCGCCAGCATGGCCTTCAGCTTCGCGCCGGCCTCGGTGTTCCCGTAGATGCTGCAGGTGTGGAGCGGCCCCTCGTGTCCGGCGGCACGACACAGCGCGCGGTGGAACTGGAACTGGAGGATGCGCGCGAGGAAGTAGCGCATGTAGGGCACGTTGGCGGGGATGTGGAACTTCGCGCCGGGGTCGAAGAACGACTCGTCGCGCGGGCCGCCGGCGGGGGCCACGCCCTGGTACTTGAGCCGCAGCGCCCACCAGTGCTGGTTGTAGTCAGACGGCGACACCTTTCCGCTGAAGACGTCCCAGCGCCACTGGTCGATCATCCGCCCGAAGGGCAGGAAGGCGATCTTCTCGAGCGCGTCCTTGAGCTGGAAGTTGATGAGCCCCTGCTCTCCCTTCGGGAGCGCATCGATCAACGAGAGCGACTTGAGGTACTCCGGAGTGATGGACAGCGTGAGCGCGTCGCCGATGGCCTCGTGGAAGCCGTCGTTGGCGCCCTGCTGAAAGAGCACCGGCTGCGTGTAGTAGTACGCGTAGTAGTAGTTGTGCCCCAGCTCGTGGTGCACGGTGATGAGGTCCTCTTCATCGATCTTGATGCACATCTTGATGCGCAGATCGTTGCTGAAGGTCACGTCCCAGGCGCTGGCGTGGCACACCACGTCGCGGTCCTTCGGTTTGACGAACTGGCTGCGCTCCCAGAAGGTCGGCGGCAGCTCGCTCAGGCCCAGCGACACGAAGAACGACTCGCCCAGCTTCACCAGCTTCTTCTCGTCGTACTTCTGTGCGCGGAGCTTCGCGGTGACGTCCAACGAGGGCTGACCGGCGAAGGGCTCCACCAGCGGGTAGATGTTGGCCCACTCCTGCGCCCACATGTTGCCGAGCAGGTGCGCGGGGATGGGGCCGGACGCAGGCACCTTGTCGGCGCCGAACTTCCGGCTCAGGCGCGCGCGCACGTAGCAGTGGAGCTGATCGTAGAGCGGCTTCACCTGCTCCCACAGCCGGTCGGTCTCCTTCTCGAAGGCCGAGGGCGACATGTCGTAGGCCGAGCGCCACAGCACGCCGAGATCTCCCATGCCGATCTCCCGGGCCCCCTCGTTCGACAGCGCCGCGAGCTCCTCGTACAGCGGCCGCATCTCCTTCGCG
>CALNBU010000144.1 GCA_937875615.1 uncultured Archangium sp. | reverse complement strand
GAGAGCAGCCGCGCGAAGATGCCCTCCGGGGGCGCGTCGCGCTTGACCGGCAGCAGCACGAAGGTGGCCTCGTCTCCGGAGGGCGTCACCCGGGCGCCCATTTCCTGCACCCACGCCGCCACGACGTCGGCGCTGAGCTGCGCGCCCACCACCCGCTCGCCGGCCCGCACCGCCGCGAGGAGAAACGTGCCCTGCGGGGCGCTCACCGAGAAGACCACCGGCTTGTCGGACACGGTGGCGAGCTCCGGGCCGAGGGCCTTCACCGCGCCGGCGAGGCGCGCGTCGCTGGAGCTCACCTCGCCGCCCTCCAGCTCGAAGCCCACGCCCGAGAGCCGGCGCCCGTCGGCCTCGAGCACCAGCGGGCGCGCCGTGACCACCTTCGCGCCGTCGAGCGCGCGCAGCAGCTCGGTGCGGGCCTGTGTCAGGCGCCCGGACCACACCGCCTCCAGGCGCTTCTCGACCACCGCGCGCTCGTTGACGATGGCCACCACCCCGAAGCCCGAGAGCCCCGCCGACGGCAGCACCACCAACAAGATGAGCAGCGTGAAGGTGCGCCGGAACGACAGGAACTCCGAGGTGGGCGGCGCGGCCATCTGCGCAGACTCTTACATGGGGTGTGCGAGGGTTTGCACAGCGCCGCGCGTCGCGCCGCGCGAAGCCTCTGGAATCTGGTGCCGCCGGGCGCTGATCCGGCGGTTGGTGCACAGGCACGCGACGTGCAAAGTCGCCGCGCGCTGCGGGCTGTACCGAAGGGGAGCGGCGGGGGGAGCGCGGTGGAGCCACGACTTTTCTGACAGGGGCGTGCGTGTCAGCCCCGAAGCAGGCATGATGTTCGGGTTGTTCTTTCCTCGAGGAACCACATGAAAACGTTCAGGGTGTCGTTGATCATCGGAGCCGTCGCTGCCTCGCTGGCCTTCACGTCGTGCCAGCCGACGGTGCGAGGCACCTCGCGGGCCTCGGGCTCGGTGGCGGTGTCGAATGACGACCAGCGCATCTACGCGGTCGACACCGACAACGGCGTGCTGGCCATCATCGACGCCACCACCCGGGAAATCAGCACGGTGAAGGTGGGCGAGCAGCCCACGCGCGTGCTGGTCGACGCCCAGGACACCGTCTACGTCGCCAACAAGGGCAGCCGGAGCGTGTCGGTGGTGCGCAGCGGAGACACCGTGGAGTCGGCGCGCATCGCGGTGGGCGTGGAGCCGCGCGGCCTGGCGCTGACGCCCGACGGAAAGACCCTGCTGGTGGTCTCGGCCACCTCGCTCAGCCGCCCCGACGTGGGCACGCTGACCGCCGTCGACGTGGGCACGCTCGAGAAGAAGTGGGAGCTCGAGGTGGGCGAGGAGCCCTCCGCGGTGGCCGTCATCCAGGGCGACCGCGCGCTGGTCTCGCTCTCCAAGCAGGGCGAGCTGGTGGAGGTGGACCTCAACAAGGCGACCGTCACCCGCTCCAGCACCGGCATCTACACCGCCGCCAACGGCACCCAGGTGGAGACGTTCGGCGTCAACCGCTTCCGGCCCCGCGCCATGAATGACCTGGTCACCATCGACGATGGCAAGCGGGTGTTCGCGCCGGTGACCTGGGCGCGAGAGAACCCCATCACCACCCCGCTGAGCACCTTCACGCCGTACTACGAGCAGGGCGGCCCGTGCAGCATCGGCGCGGTGGCCTCCGGCGGCATCGTCACCATCGACACCGCCGCCGAGCCGACGCCGCAGGTCGATGACTTCTCGACCTGCTTCAACAGCGCGCAGTCCGACGCGCGGAACTTCCCCTCGAGCACGCTGGCCTCCGCGCTCGACGACAGCTTCACCCTGCAGGCGCCCACCAACGCGGTGGTCGACCCCTCCGGGCAGTGGGTGGCGGTGCTCTCGCGCGACTCGCGGCGCGTGGCCTTCATGCCCGCCTGGAAGCGCGTCGGTCAGAACGTCGACTTCGGCTCCACCGGCTCGTCCATCCACTCGGTGACCGAGGTGTCGGGGCACGGCGCCGACGGCATCGCCTTCGACTCGAAGTTCAAGCGCGCCTACGTGTACAGCCAGTTCGACCACCAGCTCGAGGTGTTCGAGGCGAACGAGGAGGGCAGCATCGCCGCGCAGGAGGTCATCCGGGTGGCTGAAGATCTCCCCTCCATGACGCCCGCGCTGGCGCTCGGCCGCAAGCTGTTCTTCGACGCCCGCGACACCCGCGTGAGCAGCGCGCAGACCCAGGTGTCGTGCGCGTCGTGCCACGTCGATGGTCACGAAGATGGCCACGTGTGGGGCTTCCCCGACGGCGACCGCCAGACGCCGTCGCTCGCCGGCCGTCACCTGCTGGAGACCGCGCCGTTCCACTGGAGCGGCGAGTTCGCCACCATCGAAGACTTCAATGACCACACCATCACCCTGCGCATGGGCGGTGCGGGCCTGCCGAAGTACGAGGCCGAGCGCCTCGACGCGTGGGTCGCCTCCATCGCGCTCCCGGAGAACCCGCTCCGCGGCGTGGTCACCGAGCAGGTGGCGCGCGGCCAGGCCGCCTTTGAGAAGGCCCAGTGTGGCACCTGCCACACCGGCGCGGCGCTCACCAACAACAGCAACCAGCACGTCGGTACGCTCAACGAGCGCGACACCGAGTTGGTGACGAGCAACGGCTTCAACGTCCCGTCGCTCCTCGGCCTCGGCCGCAGCGCGCCGTACCTCCACGACGGCTCGGCGCTGTCGCTCGACGCCCGCGTGGCCGGCAACAACGACCGGCACGGGGTGGTCAGCGGCCTCTCGGCAGAAGAGCGCGCTGACCTGGTGGTGTACCTGAAGACACTGTGATGCAGGGGCGCGCATGACGCACCTGTTGCTGTGGGTGGTGCTGGCCCAGACCGCGTCACCGGAAGACGAATGGGTCGCGCCCCCGAGCTCGGTGGTGACGCCCCGCGAAGAAGCGTCGCCGGCGGCACCGCCGGACCTCACCGAGGGCCCGGCGCCGCAGTGGGCCGAGCCTCCGCCGGCCTGGCCGGAGCCGCCCGTGCGCCGCTCGCAGGTGCTGCAGCGGGTGCTGCCTCCGGTGGAGCGCAACACCATCTCGGCCTTCGGCGCCTCGGCGCTGCCGGCGGGGCGCCGTGCCCAGGCGGCGGTGCTGGGCTTCCCGCTCATCGACCTCCGCGCCTTGTTCGCGCTCGGCGGCCGCTTCGACCTGGGCCTCGGCTTCAACAGCTACTTCTTCATGATGAACGAGCCGAAGCTGTTGGCGCGCTTCAACTTCTTCGACACCGGGGTGGTGGCGCTCGGCGCGGCCTTCGAGGGCGGCTACGCCTTCTTCGTGCAGCGCGCGCCGGTGGAGACGCGCGGCGCGCGGTGGCTCACGGGGCGCCGGAACGTCAACCTGCAGCCCTCGCTGCTGCTGTCCATCCAACCGAAGGCGCGCCGGGCGCCGCGCATCTTTTTCGACCTCCACTATCTGCTGACGCTCGACTTCGAGGGCTACGCCACCACCCCGCTGGGCGGGCTCCCGCCAGACGTCATCGTCGGGCACAACGGCGGGCTGCGCGGGGGCGCGGAGCTCCCGCTCTCGGCGTCCACCTCCTTCATGTTCTCGTTCGGCCTCGACATCCAGGGTCGGGAGGAGGACGCGCGGATGATGCCCAGCATCGCGGTCGGACTGGTGACCTCCATCTGACGGTCGCGGGCGGGTATAAGGGCCCCGCTATGAACAAGGCCACGGTTCTGGGAGCGGGCAGCTTCGGCACGGCGATGGCGCAGGTGCTGTCGCCGAATTTCTCACAGGTCGCGCTCTGGGGGCGCGACACGGCGCTGCTCGAGCAGCTGAACCTCACCCACGAGAACGGGAACTACCTGCCGGGGCTCAAGCTCTCGGAGCGCATCCTCGGGGAGGCCTCGCTGGAGGCGGCGCTCGCCGGCGCGGAGGTGGTCATCGTGGCCACGCCGTCCCAGGCCACGCGCGAGCTGCTCTCGCGTGCGCACGGCGCGCTGCCGAAGGGCGTGCCGCTGGTGACGGTGGCCAAGGGCATCGAGAACGGCACGCTGTGCACCATGACCGAGGTGCTGGAGCAGTCGTTGCCGGAGTCGTTCCACGCGCAGGTGGCGGTGCTCTCCGGGCCGTCCTTCGCCAAGGAGATGGTGCGCCGCCTTCCGACGGTGGTGACGGTCGCCGCCCGAGACGAGACCACCGCGCGCGCGGTGCAACCCATGCTGGCCAGCGAGTGGTTCCGCACCTACAGCTCCAACGACGTGGTGGGGGTGCAGGTGGGCGGCGCGCTCAAGAACGTCATCGCCATCGCCGCGGGCGTCGCCGACGGGCTGGGGCTGGGTCACAACACCCGCGCGGCCATCATCACCCGCGGGCTGGCGGAGATCTCCCGCATCGCGGTCAAGATGGGCGGCAACCCGCTGACGTTGGCTGGCCTCGCGGGCATGGGCGACCTGGTGCTGACCTGCACCGGCGAGCTCTCGCGCAACCGGCAGGTGGGGCTGGAGCTGGGCCGGGGGCGCCCGCTCGAGGACATCCTCAAGGAGATGAAGCAGGTGGTGGAGGGCGTGAAGACGGCGAAGAGCGCGCGAGACCTCTCGCAGAAGGTGGGCGTGGAGCTGCCCATCTGCGACCAGGTGTACCGCATCGCCTGGGAGGGGCTGTCGCCGAAGGCCGCCGTGGCCGCGCTGATGGGGCGCACGTCGAAGAGTGAACTGGTCTGAAGAGGAGTCGCACAATGCGCAGGGAGATGCATCGTCGGGTGGTCGCGCTGGTGGCGGCGCTCGTGTGGGTGACGGCGTCGGGGTGTAACTGCACCGAGAGCCTCGACCGCCGGAAGGCGAAGCTGGTGGTACTCGACGCCGAGGGCAATCGCCGCGAGAACGTCGACTTCGGCAACGTGCAGGTGAACACCACCGTCACCCGGGCGCTGCGCCTGCGCAGCGATGGCACCGGCCGGTTGGAGCTCACCGAGCTGGCCTTCGACAACGCCCACTTCAGTCACACCGCCGAGCTCCCGGTGCACCTCGACCCGGCCGAGGAGTTCGAGCTGCCGCTCACCTTCACCCCCACCGAGCCCGACCGGCGTGAAGATGGGATCATCACGCTGAAGAGCAACGACGACGAGGCGCCGAGCATCCAGGTGCGGGCGCTCGGCACCGGAATCCTCGCCGCGGCGGTGCCGCAGCCCGAGTTCCTCGACTTCGGTGAGGTGTACGTGGGTGAGTCGAAGTCGTTGACCTTCACCCTGACCAACGCCGGCTCCGACGCGTTGACGGTGACCTCCGCGCGGCTGGAGAACGCGGAGGCGCTGACGACCGACCTCCCCGCGTTGCAGCGGTCGCTGCAGGCCGGGGCCTCGGTGGAGGTGCAGGTGGTCTACGCGCCGACGCAGCAGGGGCAGCTGGCGGCGACGCTGGAGCTGGCGCTGGCGCCGCCGCTGGACCGAATCTCGATGGTCATCAACGGTCGCGCGGTGCAGGCCGTGCCGAAGCTGTGCTTCCGCTTCGACGACAGCGGCCTCGAGTCGTGCAGCGACGGCCTCGCCGGTGGCTTGAACGTCGACTTCGGCGCGCTCTGCGACGCGCGGGTCTTTCCTCCCGACGCCGGCCTGGGCTGCGCGTTCGACGGCGGCGCCGTGCCGTACGAGCGCAGCGGCAGCCTCTACGTGCGCAACGAGGGCAACTACCCCGTCAGCTTCTCCTTCAACGTCCTGCGCGGCTACGAGAACCGCTGCGACGGTGGCTCCACCATCGACTTCAGCTTCTCCAACGCCCCCGACGGAGGACCGCCCAGCTACATGGTGCCCACCGCCACGCTCGCCGGGGCCGACATGTCGCCGCCGGTGGCGGTCCGCTACCTGGCGCGCTCCCACTGTCGTGGCGGCGACGACGCCGACGTGGCCTTCGTCTCGTGGACCCGGCAGCAGGAGCCCTTCGGGACCATGCGGCAGCCGAGCTCGATGGTGGCGTCGATGACCGGCACCTCGCTGCTGCCCGACCCGGAGCCGTTCCCCAGCAACCACACGATCAACTCGGTGGGGACCTTTCCGTTCTCCTTCGAGGTCCCGTTGGTCTCGAACGTGGGCCGGGCGCCGCTGCAGCTGCTCGACGCGGGGCTGCGCTACGCGAGCGACGGGGGCAGCCGGCCCGACGCCACCTGCGCGGGCGTCGATGCGGGGCCCTGCGCGCACTTCCATTGGCTCGATGGCCCGCACCTCCCGGTGACGTTGGAGGGCTCATCGACCGGCGCGCCGGTGTCGCAGGTGGTGGGCCACCTGGGCCTGGGCAAACTGGTGTCCGGCCTGGAAGACGGCGGCAGCGAGTGGGTGGCCCCCACGGGCAGCAACCGGGTGTGGGTCGAGGTGCAGACCAGCGACCCCTACGAGCCGGTGGTGTTGGTGCCCATCAACGCCACCGTCAACTGACGGCGTCAGCCGGTCAGGCCCTTCATCCGCCAGGTGGTGACGCGGGAGCTGTCGGTCCGCGACTCCACGAGGTTGGCCTCGGACATCTCCTCGAGGAGCGTCAGCAGTCGCCCGCCGGGCACCTTGAGGATCTTGGCGATGTGGTCGGCGGTGAGGCCGTACACGTCGCGGCGCAGGAGTCGGATGATCTCCCGCTTCAGCTCCGCCTTCTCGACGCCGTCGAGATCATCGGTGCGCCACGCGGCGATGATGCCGTAGGCGATGAGCGCCACCACCACCACCGCGATGAGCGGATAGATGACTTGGGTGTTGTTCTCGAGCACATCGAGGTAGCGGGTCTGCGTCGAGCCGGTGGGCTTGACGTACGGCGGGGGCCCATCGTTGAGCCCGGGGATGTCGATGAAGGCGAGCAGAAACACGGCAAGAAAAAGTGTACCTCGCTGCGGCGGTGGGGGAAGGTCTCAAACCGCTTTGGACCTCGTACTCGGCAACGCCACCGTCATCACCATGAACGCGACGCGGCAGGTGCTGCGCGACGCGGAAGTCGTCATCCAGAATGATCGCAT
>CALNBU010000143.1 GCA_937875615.1 uncultured Archangium sp. | reverse complement strand
ACCGCCCTGCGGACCGCCGTCAGGACCCGCGGCGCGACACGCTTCGAACTCACCCGCGTCGCAGCGCGCCCGAAGCACCTCATCAAAGTCGATGCACCCCACCAGGAGCGCAGCCACCAGCAGCGTCCACGCGCGCTTCAAAACGCACCTCCCACGCCGAGCGACGCACCGCCCGGCGACAGCCCCACCGAGGGAGCGACCGGCGCGTCAGGCCAGACCGCTAGCACGACGCCCGTCACCAACAGCGCCGCGCCCACGCCGGCGGCGGCCCATCCAGCGCCCTGCAGGCCCTTGCCCTGCGCCGCCAGGGCCTGCGCCTGCTCGTACAAAGGCTCCTGCTCCAACGCCGCGAGGCGGTCGAAGGCGCCGGCGAACAGGCCCGCGGCGGCGCCACCCACCGCCACCCCGCCCAACCCGAAGAGCCACCAGAAGCGCGTCACCGGCGGCCGCAGCGCCGCGGGTTGCGAGACCTCCTCCACCACCTGGACTCCGCTCAAGGGCGCCGCGAGCCGGGGCGCCGCCTGCGCCAGCACGTCGAGCAACGCCTGCTCCGTGGCGGCGTCGAGCTGCACGCTGGACAGCGTGGTGCCGGCGCTGCTGCTGATGACCTTGGCCACGCCGCGGAAGGCGCCGCCCTCGAGCTTGAGCAGGTTCACCATCAGGGTGGCCTCGGCGCCCAGCGCGTTGGCCAGCTCCGTCATGCACGACGTCCCGGCGTCGTCGCAGCCCAGCAGCGCCTTCTGCCGCTCCATGCCCAGCAGGGTGGCGACGTCCTGCGCGGTCACCACGTCGAGGCCCTGCTTGCGCAGGTGGTCGGCGAGCACGTCGGCGTAGAACGTGGCGACCTCCTTCTTCACGTTGACGGCGTTCCACTCGGGCGAAATCACCTTCGGCGCCGCAGCGCCGACCATCATCAACAGCGCTGCTGTCACCATGTGGCGCCCGACGTTACCGCGAGGGACCGCGGCGCGCGCGCTTCAGAAGCGGTCCGGCGGCGCCACGCTGGTCACCGGCGGCGTAATCAACGCCTGGGAGCTGGCCGGCGAGGCTGGGAGAATCAACGTGAAGCGCGAGCCCTTGCCCAGCTCGCTCGACACGCGCACCAGCCCTCCGTGCCCCTCGACGAAGCTCTTGACGATGGCCAGGCCCAGGCCGGCGCCGCCGTACTCCCGGGTCGACGAGGAGTCGACCTGGTAGAAGCTGGCGAAGATGCGGTCGAACTGGTCGGGGGGAATCCCCACCCCCGAGTCCTCCACCAGGATTCGGTAGCCCGGCCCGTTGAGGTCCGGCTGGTGCTGCACGTCGGTCAGTTTGAGCGACACCGTGCCGCCCTTCTGGGTGAACTTGAGCGCGTTGGTCAACAGGTTCACCACCACCTGCCGCAGCCGCTCCTTGTCGCCGTAGACGGGGCTCATGGTCGGCGGCAGCTGCACGTCGAGCGTCACGCCCTTCTTCTGCGCCTGCGGCTTGAGCGAGGTGAGCGAGCCGTTGATGAGCTCCAACGCGTCCATGGGCTCGAAGCTCAGGCGCACCTTCCCCGCCTCGATTTGGGAGAGGTCGAGGATGGAGGTGATGAGCTTGAGCAGCGTCTCGCCCTTCTCCATGATGGTGCGCACGTAGTCGGTCTGCTCCGTGCTCATGGGGCCGGCGAGGCCCTCCGCCAGCATCTCCGAGTAGCCGATGATGGAGGTCAGCGGCGTGCGCAGCTCGTGGCTGACGGTGGCGAGGAACGCGCTCTTGAGGCGGTCCATGTCCTTGAGCTTGGTGTTGGCGTCTTCCAGCCGCCGGTTGCGCTCCTCGAGGTCGCGGTTGTTCTCGAGCGTGGCCTCGATGTGCAGCTGCGAGGTCATGAACATCTTCTGGCCGCCGTAGAGCATGGTGGCCAGCAGCTGCCCGAAGTGCGCCATCACCCGGGCGATGGTGCCCTCCGGCGCGCGGCGCACCTTCTCCACCAGCTTGCGGCTCTCGCCCATGTCGAAGCCGGCGGCAATCTCCGTCAGCGTCTCGGGAGGGAAGGCCTTGAGGTCGTCGGGGAGGAACGGGCCGAACACCACCCGCCCCAGGGTGTCGCCTTCCCAGAGGATGGGGACGATGAGGTAGCGCAGGCCGGTGAAGCAGGGCACCGCCAGCATGCCCCGGGACGACGCAGACACCTCGGCGTCGAGCACCGGGAGGCGGGCGCCGTGCGAGGGCTCCAGCGGGCCGTCCTTGACGCGGCCGACGGTGGCGGTGCAGCGGCGGCGCCCCTCGGGGAAACTGAAGACGTAGCCGCAGAAGTCGCCGTTGCCGATTTTGATGTCGGCGAGCTTGCCGCCCTTCTCGTCGAAGACCTTGATGCCCACCCGGTACAGCTCGACGAAGCCCTTCACCACCTCGGTGAAGGACGCGGTGTCGAGCATCTCGCTCAGGCTGATGCGGCGCTGGAGCACCGACTCGCCCTGTCTCACGGGGTGCCTCCACGACTGAAGACCCGCTCCAGTTCGGTGCCCGAGACGTCGACGTTGGCGAAGACCTGGGTGAGGAACTCCTTCTCGGTCAACCCGATGTTCTTGGAGAGGTTGGCGCGCGCCTCCAGGCTGCGCCAGGCCACCTGCAACACGGTGAAGAGCGTCTCCAGCACCCCCACGCCCTGGATGGCGATGGCCCCGATGATGGGCTCCTTGCCCTTCTTGCGCGTCTCCTCCATCTCCGCGTCGGTCTTGGCGTCGGGGAGGTCGCGCTTGTTGTACTGGATGACCACCGGCACCTGCGCGGGGTCGAGGTTGTTCTCCTTCATGTTCTCCTGAAGGTTCTTCCAGTACGCGTTGTTCTCGGGCGCCGCGCCGCGCCGGCTGTCGGCGATGAAGGCCACCCCGTCCGCGCCCTGCAGCACGATGCGCCGGGTGGCGTTGTGAATCACCTGGCCCGGCACGGTGAAGAGCTTCACCTTCACCTTGAAGCCGTTGGCGGTGCTGAAGAACACCGGCAGCAGGTCGAAGAAGAGCGTGCGGTCGTCGTGCGTCTCCACCGTCAACAGGCGGCCGCGCACCTCCGGAGACGTGCGCTGGTGCACCATCTGGAGGTTGGTGGTTTTTCCCGAGAGCCCGGGGCCGTAATAGACAATCTTGACCGTCAGCTCCCGCTGCGCGTGATTCAGTTGCACGGCTCACCATTGTGGGGCCTGATCCGCTTCATCCCGTAGGAAAAACGCATGTGCGGAAATCGCCCACGCATCCTGGAAAAGATGAGAATGCATGGTGCGTGCGTCTCGTAGGAGATGATGGTTAGGATCTCCCCAGGCCGACAGCAGTCCCCAAAAGAAGAAGGAAGCGAAAGGCGCCATGACCGACAAGCAGCTTGAGACCTCAGGCACCACTCCCACGCCTCCCCTGGCCATCCCGCCCGACTGGAAGCAGGTGAAGTTCGCCGTGCCCACGGACGAAGACATGAACGCCCTCGCGCAGCTGCGCAGCGGCAGCGACCCCTGGAAGTCCCGCGGCGAGGCCCAGGCCGAGAGCCTGGAGGCGCTCACCAAGCTGCGCCCCTTCATCTCGGTGGCCCGGCTCAACGGCGCGCTCGCCGGCTACGTCACCATCGAGCGCGACGGCCCGGTGCCCGGCGCCGCCTACCTGCGCAACATCGTGGTCAAGGCCGAGTACCGCCAGAAGGGCCTGGGGCACGTGCTGCTCGAGCAGGGCCTCACGGTGGCGCGCGACATGAACCGCAGGACCCTGGCGCTCCGGGTGGACCCCGCCAACGGGCCGGCGGTGGCCTTCTACCGCAAGGAGAACTTCACCACCGTCGCCACCGTGGTCTCCAAGAAGAGCGGGAAGCTTCGCCTCCTGATGAGCCGCGAGCTCTAAACCCACCCGTGGTAGGGTGCGACGTCATGCGCGTCGCGTCCGTGCTGCTGCTCCTGCTAGGAAGCGCACCCGCGCCCGCTCAGGACACCGACCAGAAACCGCGGTTGGCCGTCAGCGAGCTGACCGCGCTGCAGGTCTCTCCCGAAGAAGCCGCCGCGCTCACCGACGCGGTGGTGCAGTACCTCACCGCGCGCAACCTCTTCGAGGTGTTGAGCCCGCGCGACGCGCAGACCCTGCTGGGCGCCGAACGCCAACGCCAGCTGCTGGGCGCCTGCGACGCCGACACCTGCAACACCGACCTCTCGAAGCTCCTCGACGCGCGCTTCGTCCTCTCCGGCCAGCTCGCGCGGGTGGGCACCGCCTACCAGCTCACCCTGCAGATGGTGGACACCCGACGCACCGGGAGCGCCGGGCGGGCCTCGCGCCTGGCCGGCTCGCTCACCGCGCTGCGCGAGCTGG